>JANLYU010000065.1:0-9981 GCA_031365785.1 Flavisolibacter sp.
TGGGTGATGGCTTCTTTGCCATGGTCGCCTTCCGGAAAGGCATCAAATAATTTCCGGTACCTCAGGTTCCTGCCCACGTGTGCTCTTATGGTTCCTTTTTCAGCAGGCAGATCTCCCCATACAAGTGCTCTGTAATTCCTCCGCACGGTATGATCAAAAAATTGTTTGGCAAGGTGTCGCATCGCCTTGTCATTTTTAGCCAGCACCAATAGGCCGCTGGTATTTTTATCAATACGATGTACCAGTCCGAAACGTGGAAGTGAGGTGTCACTCACGGAAGGATTCTCCTGCTGGAGGTACCAGGCGATTCCATTCAATAATGTGCCTGAATAATTTCCACTTCCCGGATGCACCACCATTCCTGCGGGTTTATTCACCAGTAAAATGTCCTGATCTTCATAAACAATATTGAGGTCTATCTTTTCGGGAATCACTTCCGTTGACTCCGGGGAAAGGTCTGAATAGATGATGATGTGGTCACCCGGCCTGATCTTATAGTTCTGCTTGATTTCTTTGTTATTCACGAGGATAAGTCCGGCATGAATGGCTTGTTGTAATTTATTTCTGGTAGCCCCTTCAATTCTGTTCATCAGAAATTTATCAATGCGATAAGGTTCCTGTCCTTTGTCAATGGTAAAGACAAAGCGCTGGTAGAGTTCGTCATTGACTTCCAGGTTTTCTTCTGTACTGGATGGATTGATTTCTTCGGGATCCATAAAGCTGTAAAAATAAAGCGGTCATTAGGTAAATTTGCCCATGGTCAGACAAAGCATTGTATTCAGGGACCTGGGCCTTTTAGATTACAAAGCAGCCTGGGATTACCAGGAAGATCTGCTTCAAAAGAACCTCAAGATAAAGCAAAGCAAGGAGTACGAAACCTTCCAGGGAGCGACATTGGACAGAATGCAGGTTCCAACAGTCAATTATTTATTATTTGTGGAACATCCACCGGTTTATACACTGGGAAAGAGCGGCCATATGGAAAATGTGCTTCTCAATGAAGTACAAAGAAAAGAGCGGGGGATCGAATTTTTTCAAACCAACAGGGGCGGAGATATTACTTTTCATGGGCCGCATCAGGTGGTGGGTTATCCGATACTGGACCTGGAAAAATTTTATACGGATATCGGAAGATATCTGCGGGAACTGGAGGAGGTAATCATTGGAACACTGGCAGATTATGACATCAAAGCAGGCAGGTCGCCGGGCGAAACCGGTGTCTGGATTGATGCTGATAAAAAAGGAAGTGAAAGAAAAATATGCGCCATGGGAGTTCGGTGCAGCAGGTGGGTTACCATGCATGGTTTTGCCTTGAATGTCAATACTGATTTAAATTATTTCAACCACATCATTCCCTGTGGAATACAAAATAAAAAAGTGACTTCCCTTCAGGCTGAATTGTCGCGGGAAGTGGATATCCAGGAGGTAAAGAATAATTTAAAGAAACAATTCAGCAGGGTATTCCATGCCAACATGGTGGAATTCGATTAAAATTCCTTTGCCAGGTAAATTTTATTTTTTTCAACTAGTTGATCATCGTTGTACAATTCAAACCTGAACCATCCGGCATGGATAAAATTGGTTTTATCCAGTGTCAATGCAGTTTCTTTTATATTCCTGATTTCAAACAAAAAAGTTTCATCCTCTTCGTAAAACCGGATCCTGTATTTTTTCATGTTGGCGTCTGGTAAGCTGATCAACACATATCCCTCCCGGTTAGTGTATACTAAAAAGGAGGGAATGAAATCCGGTTTTTTGGGAATGACCGGTTTGATGGAAGCTGTGATGACCGTATCCTTCACACGTTCAATACTGGTATTCCGGGTTAGATTCATGGTGTCTGTCACAGGTTTCATAGCCGCTGTAAAAAAAAATTGTCCCTTGTCCAGTACAATAAAAAGCCTGTAGAACATATGGTCATTGGAGGCTTTATTATCAGCAAATCCATTCTGTTTGGCATTTGGATCTGTAACGCTTAAAATCGTAGTAAAGTTTTTCAGGCTGTCATAGGAGCGCTGGATGCTGATCTGTTTTACGAGTTCGTAATTATTTACCCATCCAATGATGTAACGGTTGTTCCCAAAATTTTTTACCGTGAATTTGGGAAGTGTATCCTGCGCAATAGCAGCCCCCTGAAATAAAAAAAGAAAGAGAAGTGAGCTCAAAAAATGATTCATACAATGGCTGCCAAATTATTTGAAACCGGGCAAATATAAGCCTGACTTCAGAAAATTAACGTTCCCTTGGGCAGCGACCTGTTTCCCTGCAAACCTCCACTATGTACCACGAGAATTTGGCGCGCTTGTGAAAAGAAATCCTTATGCAGCAAATCATTCACCGCGTAAAATAATTTTCCTGTATAAACAAAATCAGACGGTATGCCTGTCTGCTGGTACCAATCATTCATGAAGCTGATCAGTTGTTTGGTTTTTTTGGCATAACCTCCAAAATAATAGTCGCTTACCAGGGATACCCGTTGGTGGTCGGTGTCTGGCAACAACTGTTGGATGTCAGTAAGCAAGCTCTCATTTTTCAAAACCGGTATGCCAATAATCTGCTGGTGGGGCAGGCTTGCTTTTGTAAGACCGGCGATCATGGTGCCGGTGCCCACAGCCGCGATAATAACATCGTATGCGCCGCCATCTGCCTGTGATAAAATTTCCCCGGCTCCTCCGGCACCCAAAGTACCATACCCTCCCTCCGGGATCCAATAGATATCATCAGGGTGATCTGGATGAAGGGAAGATGTCGTCTTTTTATTTTTATAATTTTCTCTGGTTACAAATTCCAGTTGCATCCCATAGAGCTGAGCATCTGCCAGTGTATCAGAAAGCTGGCGGGGCCGCTCACCACGTATGATCCCGATACTTTTCCATCCCATCAAATCTGCCGCTGCTGCTGTGGCCAGCAGGTGATTGGAATAAGCGCCACCAAAAGTTCCCAGAATTTTTTTGTTCATCCGTGTGGCTTCCTCCAGGTAGAGCCGAAGTTTGAACCATTTATTTCCGGAAATCACGGGGTGTATCTTATCCAGCCGAAGCACCGTAATGGTGGTATGAAATTTATAGCTAACATGAACCTGGTCAACAGGTGGTTTTTTGATTTCAATTAAACTCATCTTGCGCACTTAAGTTTTGAATTTATTATTTTCGAGCCCTTAAAAAAAATAGAGATGAAACCAACATTAGTGATCATGGCAGCAGGAATGGCATCAAGGTATGGAAGTATGAAACAGATCCAGCAATTTGGGCCTTCAGGGGAAACGATAATGGATTATTCCATCTATGATGCCATCAAGGCAGGTTTTCAAAAAGTGGTCTTTATCATTCGGAGGGATTTCGCAGATGAATTTAAAAAGATATTCGACCCTAAACTAAAAGGGAGAATTGAGGCGGATTATGTTTATCAGGAAATGGATCGATTTATGGAAGGTCATTCCATTCCAGCTGGCAGAACGAAGCCGTGGGGCACCGCACATGCCATTCTTTGTGCCAGGGATCAGGTGAAAGAACCTTTTGCGGTGATCAATGCCGATGATTTCTATGGCAGCGATGGATTTAAAAAAGCCTATGATTTTCTGCTTCATGACTGTAAGGAAGATATCTATGCACTGATTGGGTATGATTTAGCCAAAACTTTGTCCACCTATGGTTCGGTGAGCAGGGGTGTTTGTGAAGTGGATCGCAATAATAATCTGGTGGCAATCTATGAGCGGCTAAAGATATATCGCGACAGTGGAAAAATCGTGTATGAGGAAAGTGATGGTTCTAAACATGAACTCTCTGAAGATGCTATGGCTTCTATGAACTTTTGGTGTTTTCATCCTTCACTATTCGATTTCATTGAGAAAGGTTTCAAGAATTTCCTTGACCAGAACATCAATGTTCCGAAATCAGAATACCTCATTCCATTTGCAGCCGACCAGTGGATTAAATCCAGGGAGGGTGTGATTAAAGTAATACCCACTTCTTCTCAATGGTTTGGAGTAACTTATAAAGAAGACGCCCCCATAGTGAAGCAAAGTCTTCACGACCAGGTGGCAGGTGGGGCGTATCCCAATAACCTGTGGAGCTGAACCTTGTAATAGCAAAAGGGCGGGAGAAGAATTCAAAAAAATTACTTGAGTGTTAAGTACAGGTAGTTCTCATGCAGTGGAATAGTTGATAGTTCCTATCAATCCACTTTTACCATAAAAACAAAATCAGCAATTTTTTTCACCTGCTGCATGCGTTCGTTTCCTTTCAAAGATGAGGTAGTGGAAATTTTGAGGTTTCTGTAAGAACTGTCTTTCTGAAGGTCGGAGAGGGCTTCAAAAATAAATTTAGAATGAATGGCAAATACGGCGCCTTCTACTGTATTTTCTTTGTTACTGATGATTCCAATCACCTCACCGTTCCTGTTGAGGATCGGGCTACCGCTGTTACCACGATTGGCGGGTATGGCGATCTGGCAGGCAAGTGTATCACCATTATAACCTGTTCTTGAAGAAATATACCCGTCACCATAAACAATATCATTCCGCGGATAGCCAAGGGTGAAAATGGCTTCAGCAAGTTCGCCACCCGAACGCCTGATGGCATAAGGTATGGAAGAAGGCGACTTGAATGATTTATCTGTAATTTTTAAGATAGCAAGGTCTCTTTGCAGGTCGGAATACACGACCTCGGCACTGAGATCCACTCCAGTGGTATTCTGGACAGCAATGTGTCTGGCATCCATCACCACATGTGCATTGGTAACTATGAAACCTTTGGTATCGATCAGAAATCCTGTACCCCCGCTTTTATACCTGATGGGTGCCGGATTTTCTTCCTTGGCATCGTCGATCTTTTGTGTAAGGACCCGGTTTTCTTTCTGGATCTGGATCACTTTTTTACCAAAATTATCCAGGTCACGTTTCAATTGAACAACATCCTCCTGATTGGCCGTTTTCGCAGGATTGAAAGACCATACAAGGGCACTGATAGTTAAAGCTGTTATGCCTGCAATGGAGGCCGCGATCATGGACACTTTTTTATAACGGTTGTACAGGTATACCACTTTAGCCTTTCCTTTGAGTTTGGGCGATTGTATCAGGCCCTTTTCCGCAAGGTGGATGTGGGTTTCATTCAACGTATTTTTCAGCTGACGGGTTTCGTCAAAACGATTCATTTGCTGCAGGAAATAAGTATGCTCTACCACTGCCTGGTCAATCTCGGCATTGCTTTTCCGGAGTTGTTCAAACCTGACGCGTTCATCTGGGCTCATTTGTCCCAGTATGTACCGTTCCACGGTTTCTAGTAATTTCATATCCTCTATCACGGCAGTTCTGTTTTATATTGAGAAAAGAAAAGTTTTTTTAACCTCATCAGGCATTTATACTTCTGGTTTTTTGCATTTTCAGCATTTGTATAACCAAATCCCAAAGCAATATCGGACATCGACCTTTTTTGCATGTAGAAGGCTTCCAGTAAGCTTTTGCAGGGTTCCCCCAAACCACTCAAAGCTTTTTCCATAATCATAAATTCCGTATTCTTCTTTTCATGCTCTTCAGATTCCGTATCCACAGAAATCATTTCTTCAAATCCATCGGAAATCGTAAACCTGTTCTGTTGCATGAGTCTTTTCAACCACAGCCGCCGGCAAACCGCATATACAAATGTCTTGATCTGACAGTTCAATTCAAAGTTTCCAGCGATTACCTTTTCATATAAGACCAGGATACCTTCCTGAAAAATGTCCTTGGCGTCTTCAGTGGTGCCACTATTTTGAAGGACAAGTGCCTGGATCATATTATAATGATCCTTATAAATTACTTCAATGGCTTTTTTGTCATTTTTCGCCAGACCCTGCAACAATAAATTTTCGTCAAACGCTGCTTTCAATTATCTCATTTTAATACCAAAATCTAATAATAGTAACCCACCAAGGTCCCAGAAAAATAATGGAATCGTCGGGTTACCTTTTTCCATTCACCGTATTAATGCAAGAATCAACGCAGTGAATATGAAAAAGTGTGGTTTCTTTTTGCTCTTTGCCACCGTGCTTATGGCCTGTAATGACAGTGCTTCTGTTAGTATCCATATAGATTCTACAGGCAAAAAGTTCGAAGATAAGGCTGAAAAGGTGTGGGATACCGCAAAAGAAGGTTTAAAGAACCTCAAGAACCGGGTTGATAACAAGCTCGACAAGCTGGATTCCACGCTGGAAGCCCGAAAAGATTCATTTAAAAAGAAAAGGGTCCTATAGGATTTTTTAATAATATTCAAATTTTTTATAACACTCAAACAAAAATTAAATCACATGAAAAAGTTCCTTGGAATTTTAGCTATTTCTGCTACAATGGTAGCTTGTAACAACAGTGCAGACTCAAAAGACAACATGCAGGATTCAATTGATTCAGCTGCCAAATCTCAAAAAGAAATGGTGGATTATAATGATAATGCAATGACCAACAAAATAGATTCTTCTGCAGATGCAAAAAAAGACATGATCGATTCTAACGCCAAGGCAAAGAAAGACATGGTTGATACAACACACAAAAAATAACGAACTAGCTTCTTGCCGGCAATAACTGTAATAAGTCAAGATTTTATTCATATGGCAAGCAATCGTTAGACAGCCGCTCTGGTCCCAGGGCGGCTTATTATTTTCGGACCACAATAAGATAGGATACTGCGTGTTATTTACAACTCACCATTCACTAGTTAACAGTTAGGATATTAACTGCATTCCTTGATCCATCTGTGACCGCAGTGATTTACCTTCGCACAAATTTCAATATGGCTACATTTGAAGCGCTCGGACTGCACGAAAAATTAGTGAAGGCGGTTACTGAGCTTGGGTTTACAGAAGCTACACCAATACAGGAAAAGGCGATCCCTGTTTTGCTTTCAGGAACCAAAGACCTGATTGGTCTGGCACAAACAGGTACAGGAAAAACAGCCGCATTTGGCCTTCCGTTGTTACAATTAATTGAAGCGGGAAAAAAATCTCCTCAGGCATTAGTAATCTGTCCTACCCGGGAACTATGCCTCCAGATCGTGAATGAAATGGAACTTTTCAAAAAGCATATGACGGGGATCAGCATCGTAGCCGTTTATGGCGGATCGTCTATTAGTCAGCAGATACGCGATATCCGTAGGGGTGTGCAGATCGTAGTAGCTACACCTGGAAGGCTGATCGATCTGATTGAAAGAAAAGCGATCAATTTGGAAGAGATCAAATATGTGATTCTGGATGAAGCTGATGAAATGCTGAATATGGGTTTTCAGGAAGATATTGAATTCATCCTTCAAAATACACCCCAGCGCGACAGTACCTGGTTATTCAGCGCCACCATGCCTGCGGAAATCCGCAAGGTGAGCAAAAAATATATGCAGCAGCCTGTAGAGATCACAGTGGGAAAAATGAATACCGCCAATAAGAATACGGATCATCAGTTTGTGGTAACTACAGCACAGCATCGTTATGAAACCTTAAAAAGACTGATTGATTTCAACCCAGGCATGTATGGCCTCATTTTCACCCGCACCAAAGCAGATGCACAGGAGATCGCTGAAAAATTAACCCGCGAAGGATATGATATAGATGCTTTGCATGGCGACCTTACCCAGCAGCAAAGGAATAAGGTAATGGATGAATTTCGTGAAAAGACCCTTCAATTACTCATCGCTACAGATGTGGCAGCCCGTGGAATTGACGTGGTGGGTATCACTCATGTCATCAATTATGAATTACCAGATGACGTGGAAGTATATACGCACAGAAGCGGGCGTACAGGGCGGGCAGGTAAAACAGGAGTGTGTATTTCCGTGGTACATTCCAGGGAGACCGGCAGGATCAGACAAATTGAAAGAATGGTGCAGGTGCCTTTTCATAAACTGGAAATTCCTTCAGGCAAGGATGTTTGCCGTAAGCAATTTTATTACTTCATGGATAAATTACTGCAGGCTGATATCAGCCATGGCGACTATGAAACTTTCCTTCCGATGCTGCAGGAAAAATTCGCGGATATTTCAAAAGAAGAAGTTCTCAAGAGAGTGGCCACCCTGGAGTTTGACCGTTTTCTGAAATACTATGAAAATGCTGAAGACCTGAACGCGCGCGAAAGAAGAGAGGATAGAGGAAGGATGATGATTGACGACAGGGGTGATAGATCCACCGAGCGCAGGCGCGAAGTGAAGTCACGGGATTTTGGAGGCGGTAATGGAAACTTTACAAAACTGTTTGTGAACCTGGGAACGAAGGATGGATTTTATAAGGCCAGTTTTCTTCAATTTATCCTGGACCTGAGTGAATTGAATAAAGAGGTGCTTGGAAAAATAGACATGAAAGAAATGAATAGCTGGGTGGAGGTGGACAAAAATTCTGCATCTCAGATGATTCGATCGCTGGATGGAAAAAAATATAAAGGCAGAAGAATTCGGATGAACGAAGCAGATTCAGTGAGAAGGTAATGATATTCCAGGGCGACGCCTGTTGGCCGGCTTTCAAGTACTCACGAAACTGTATGTAAAATTAATTGGTTTGTTTTCCGGACCTATCTATATTTGTAATCATGATCATCACAAAAACATACCGTTGGTTTTATTTTTCCTTCTACCATATGGAGCCGGGTATGCTATTGTTGGACAAATAAAAAATACTTCAACATACATCCCGGCCAAAAGCCGGGATTTTTTATGCCATGAATAAAAAGGTTTCCATACAGGGTTATGAAGGGAGTTTTCACCAGATCGCTGCCCGTGAATTTTTAGGAAATGATGTAGTGGTGTTGCCCTGCAGTACTTTCAGAGAGGTGGTTAAAATTGCCTCAGACCGCCAGCAAAGTGACGGAGGATTGATGGCCATTGAAAATTCCATAGCTGGAAGCATTCTTCCTAATTATACCTTGTTACAGAAAGCAGGCCTGAAAATATCCGGTGAAATTTACCTGCAGATCAATCAGCAGCTCATGGTAAACCCTGGTGTGATGCACCAGGACATACGCGAAGTACACTCTCATCCCATGGCCTTGCTGCAGTGTATGGATTATTTGGAGAAGTACCCCACCTGGAAATTGGTTGAAACAGAAGATACCGCCCTGAGTGCAAAATATATTCACCAGCACCGGCACAAATATGTGGCAGTGGTGGCCAGCTCACTGGCGGCAGAATTGTTTCAGCTTCAGATCCTGGCACCACGAATCCAGTCAGTGAACAATAACTACACACGATTTCTTTTTGTTGAACCTGAAAAAAACAGGACAATGGAAACTACAGAGGAAAATAAGGCTTCTGTTCATTTTCAGACAGACCATGCGAAGGGTAGTTTGGTGAAAGTATTAACAGCAATCGCTGAAGCTGGTATCAACCTGAGTAAATTGCAAAGCCTTCCCATACCTGAAAAGGAATGGAAGTATAGTTTTCATGTAGATATGGAATTCGACGACAGGGCGCAATTTGACCAGGCATTTGAACAAATGAAAATGGTAACGGCATCCCTACAGGTGCTGGGTATTTATAAAAAAGGTAAAACGATCAGCAAATGAAGCTGCAGGTATCAGGAAGGCTGGATAACATTGGAGAATATTATTTCTCCAAAAAATTGAAAGAGATTGATGAACTCAATGCAAAAGGAAAAGCTGTGATCAATCTGGGCATAGGTAGCCCCGACCTTCCTCCTCATCCTGATGTCCTTTACACTTTACAACAGGAAGCCGCGAAAGCTGATGTTCATGCATACCAGAGTTACAAAGGTGCGGAGGTGTTGAGAAAAGCCTTCAGTGCATGGTACCAAAAATGGTATGGTGTGTCGCTGGACGCTTCCAGTGAAATCTTACCACTCCTCGGATCTAAAGAAGGCATCATGCATATTTGTATGACTTACCTCGATAAGGGAGATGAAGTGTTGATCCCCAATCCAGGCTATCCCACCTACCAAAGTGCCGTTAGATTATCTGGTGGTCTGCCTGTTCCTTATGAGTTGCAGGAAAAAAATGACTGGGAAATTGATTTTGAC
>JANLYU010000071.1:0-8246 GCA_031365785.1 Flavisolibacter sp.
CAGCGACCACATTTTCATATTCCACTTGAATACCGCAGGAAAAATTGACGATATCAAAATTGAATGGGACCACGAAGATTTGAAAAAACAATTGAGCTAATTGTAAATTCAATATTTCTGCCATCATTTCTCTAAAGCAATTGCTTCATCAGAGGCAAAGGACTACGTGAACAAAAGAATTGAAATCAAAAATTTGAGACTAGTTCCTTCCTTACGGTGCGTTTTGTTGACTGTTTTTAATTCATGAGAGGAAAAAATTAAGACCCTTAAAATTCGATACATGTAGTAGAAACCTTAAGGAAATGAAATAACAGCGACTTATTATTCAAAAAAAGCGCTGAAAGCGCTTTTAATGTTGGAATGAAGTGTACTGGGCCTTGCTAATATAAGGTTGAAGTCGTTTCAGTGTTCTGCACTCAGGAAGTTTGCACCACCAATCTGAAGCCATTCCCATGAATATTTACAATTTCGATATTGGGATCGTCTTTCAGGTACTTGCGTAATTTGGCAATGTATACATCCATACTCCTGCCATTGAAATAGGTGTCACTGCCCCAGATCCGTTTCAGTGCCTGTTCCCGCGGCAACAGGTCATTTAAATGTTCGCTGAGTAATTTCAACAATTCGTTTTCCTTGGGCGACAGGGTCTGGGTCTTTCCATCGTGAGATAACTGACGCAGTTTGGGATTGAAATGATAAGTGGAAAGGTCAAATTCCCGGTTCTCGGATTCGCGGTTCAATTCTTCATTTCTTTTGAGTATGGCCTTGATCTTATGCAGTAACACTTCGGAGTCAAAAGGCTTGGTGATGTAATCATCGGCGCCCAGTTTATATCCCTGGATAATATCTTCTTTCATGGTTTTGGCACTCAGAAAGAAAAGTGGAACATCAGGATTAATATCACGGATTTCTTCTGCCAGTGTAAAACCATCCATATTGGGCATCATCACATCGAGCAGGCAAAGTTCGAATTGTTCCCTTTGAAATGCAGCAAGACCAAGGCGGCCATCGCGCTCCAGGGTTACATCATAATCATTCAATTCCAGGTAATTCTTCAGAACGCTGCCCAGGTTCGTGTCATCCTCGCATAATAAAATTTTAGCTTTCTTTTCTGCCATGACTCATTTTTTTAATTGAGGAATAAAAATAACGTATTTCAGGTAACCATATTTTGAACCTCTGAACTCTGGTATAGATCAGGGAGACCAGTCATGGAAGTGCGTGAGAAGAAATAGTTCACTGGATGCATCACCTGGAGCAGGGAGCACCTGAATCATTCAACGCCTATAAGAGGGCCTTCTATTGTACTGGCTGGGGTAACCTGCAGTATTTATGGACCTGTGTCAGCAGATCATTGTAGTCAAAAGGTTTTTGCATGAAGTCATCAGCATGAACCGAATTGATCATTGTGGTGTCGCATTCTTCACCCGACATCATAATGACGCGGATATGTTCCGTATCCGGGCTGGATTTTAACTGGCTGCAAAAATCTAATCCATCCTGCTCTGAAAGGCATACATCCATGAAAATGAGAATAGGTTGATGGATCTTTATTTTTTGCCTCGCCTCTTCCACCGAGGATGCAAGGATGGTTTCATAGCCCTGACCTTTCAAAATGATCTGCACAATTTGAAGAAGATCCCTGTTATCGTCCAGGAGCAGGATTTTTTGAAGATTTTGCACGATTTGCTTTGGCCGGGTACATTCAAATACCTCTCCAAAAATGGTTGTATCCCTTGTAAATGGGTTTATTCATGAACCTAAATCGGCACAAAAGGCTAAAAGATCGATGATCTGGTTAGTGAAAACCTTGTATTCAAAGGGCTTGGTAATAAAATGAATGCCTTTGCTCTCAAAATATAGCTTGTCGTCCACGTTGGAAGAAGTGGTAAATACAACAATTGGTATCCTGGACAACTGCTCCTTATCCATGATTTTTTTAATGGTTTGCTTTCCATCCATCCGGGGCATATTCATATCCATAATGATCAGGCAGGGAAGACTTTCATTTACCAGCGCCCCTTCCAGATAATGGAGCGCATCGAGGCCATTTTTAGCTTCTTCGATTTGGAGTGTAAAGGAATAGGAATGGATTACATCCCTGATAAAATAAAGGTCATCCTCATCGTCATCAACACATAATATGGTAGACACGAATTTCATAATTAAAGCTACTTATAAGCAAGCAGAACATATGCCGAAATTCTACTGAGTAGAATTCAGTTATTCTGTTGAATTTTTCCTACAGAATAGGTAAAATCAATAGAAAACCTCTGTATCTCCATTTTGAATTAATTTCCGTGATGGCAAATAAGGAAAAGTTTATACAGGAGGTCAAACAAGGGTATGTTTTTAAAGGAGCAACTATAAAAATCGGAAGGGCCCTTCTGGATGGAAAAGTGGTGGAAGGGACGGATATTTTCCTGCCGCTTAAAACCATGAACCGTCATGGACTCATCGCAGGGGCAACGGGTACGGGCAAAACAAAAACCTTGCAAATGATCAGCGAAGGTCTGAGTGAGGCCAGTATCCCTGTTCTTTTGCTGGATATCAAAGGCGACCTGAGTGGCCTGGGCGCGGCAGGCGCCATTAATGAAAAGGTAACAGAAAGAGTGAAGGCGGTAGGGGTAGAATACAAACCTCAATCCTATCCGGTGGAATTCCTGACCCTGAGCGCTCAAACAGGAGTTAAAATGCGCGCCACTGTAAGTGAGTTCGGACCTGTTCTCCTGACCAAGATCCTTGGACTTAATGATACACAGGGAGGGATTGTTGCCTTGATTTTCAAGTATTGTGATGACAATAAGCTGCCTCTGCTCGACCTGAAGGATTTCATCAAGGTATTGCAATATATTACCAATGAAGGCAAGGCTGAAATTGAAAAGGCTTATGGAAAAACATCCACTGCCTCCACGGGCACCATCCTGCGAAAAGTGATCGAGTTACAACAACAGGGGGGCGATACATTTTTCGGCGAAAAAAGTTTTGAAGTGGATGACCTCATGCGCATCGGTGATGACGGAAGGGGAATGATCTCTATACTTCGTGTGATGGATTTGCAGGACCGTCCGAAACTGTTTTCTACTTTCATGCTTCAGCTGCTTGCAGAACTTTATGCCACCTGTCCGGAAGAAGGCGACCTCGATCAACCCAAACTGGTGGTCTTTATCGATGAGGCACATTTAATATTCAATGAAGCTTCCCAGGTGCTCCTTCAGCAAATTGAAACCATCATCAAATTGATTCGCTCCAAGGGTATTGGCGTTTTCTTCTGTACCCAAAACCCAATGGACGTTCCGGCATCCGTACTTGCCCAACTGGGTTTAAAGGTGCAACATGCGCTCAGAGCCTTTACTGCCGCAGACAGGAAGTCGATTAAACAGGCGGCTGAGAATTACCCTGAAACTGAATACTATAAAGTAGACAACCTGTTGACGGAATTAGGAATTGGGGAAGCCCTGGTAACCATGCTCAATGAAAAAGGAATTCCAACACCGCTTGTCCATACCATGATGCGACCTCCGCAGAGTCGTATGGATATTCTTAGCGAAGCAGAATTATCTAACCTTGCTGCGAAATCAAAACTGATCCCCAAATACAATAAAGAGGTGGATGCTGAAAGCGCCTATGAAATCCTGAACGAAAAAATCAATGTGGCCCAAAAGAGAACAGAAGAGGCCCACCAAAAAGTTCAGGATGACAAGGACGAAAAAAATTCTCAAAAAAAGGAAAAATCCATTCTGGACAATCCCCTGATACGAAGTGCCGGAAGGACAGCAGCTACGATGATTACTCGTTCACTGCTCGGCGTACTTGGACTGGGAGGAACTTCACGCAGAAGGGGCGGATTGTTTTAAAACAACCTTTCATTACTTCAGTCGCAATACGCCTACTTTGTCAAAGGTGATCTTATTTTCTGCCTGCAGAAATTCAATCACCTTCCATGCTTTTTCCTTTTTTATGTTCCTGATTTCATGAAGCAATTGCGTGGTGGTTACAGGCTGAA
Organism: Flavisolibacter sp.; assembly: GCA_031365785.1. Taxonomy (GTDB): domain Bacteria; phylum Bacteroidota; class Bacteroidia; order Chitinophagales; family Chitinophagaceae; genus Flavisolibacter. The sequence continues at coordinate 4,007 of JANLYU010000071.1, forward strand.
GGGCGATCCGGTTGGTGATCAGCAGAGAAATTTGGCGCACCTCCTCGGCACTAAGTGGTACTGCCTTTTTATGAAGACATTCATCGCAGGTCCCGCAATCCTTTCCATCCTTATCTCCAAAATAAAAGGAAATGAAATTGCTGCGGCAGTTTTTAGTTTTAATATAACTGACCATCGTACCGATGCGTTCAAGGAATTTATCTTTTCTTTTATGATAGGCTTCAAGATTGAGTTGTAATTCACTGGCAGGTACCCTGTTTTTCCTGAAAATTATTTTAGGTACTTCATTCTGCGGCAAATAGTTAATGATGCCGAAAGAAGCAATTGATTTTAATTGAGTACACAGCTGTGTTTCTTCCCGATTCAAAAGACGTGCAAGCAGGCCTTCCGAAATCATAGCAGGAAAATCAAATATGCCTTCATAGGTTCTCAGCAAAGTCGTTATCACAGTTTCCAAGTCAGGATGTTCCTTCTCAAAATCATACAGCAATTTTTTTGTGGTCGTAAAAACTACCGTGGAAGGTGAAAAATACTTTTCATTGAAATCTATCCAGCCATCCTGTTCCAGCGCTTTCAGTGCATACAACGCTTCCCTTGAATGAAAATGGTACTGGCGAACGAAAGAATCAAACTGGAAATCGAAGTATTGATTTTCTCCTGTATAAGATGGGATCTGGAGAAAATTTACAAGCGCGTGGTACACCTTTCGGATCTGGTCTGAGGAAGGGAACCGGATCAGGTGCAAACTTTCGAGGTCCGCAATTTCCTTGTCACTATATAAAAGCACCGCATAGGCTTTTTGTCCATCTCTTCCTGCACGCCCTGCCTCCTGGTAATAGTTTTCCAGGCAGTCCGGCACGTCTATATGAACCACCAGTCGTACATCCGGCTTGTCGATTCCCATTCCAAATGCATTGGTGCAAACCATCACCCGTACCTTATTATTGATCCAGTCTTTTTGTCTTTGACTCCTATCTTCCTGCGAAAGCCCGGCATGATATTGACTTGCTGAAATACCCTGCAGTAGCAACAGTTGCATGAGTTCACCCGTTCGTTTCCTGCTTTTACAATAAACAATCACGGATCCGGGCACCCTGGAGAGGATGTGGACCAGTTTCGCCATTTTGGAATCGGCTTTGAAGACACTGTAGGAAAGGTTCTTTCTTTCAAAAGACTGGCAAAAAATCCGTGATTTTTGAAAGGATAGCTGTTCGCAGATATCTTTTTGAACTTCAGGTGTTGCAGACGCGGTCAGTGCCAGCACGGGTACGCCGGGTAATTCTTTCCGGAGCGCGGCGATCCTCAAATAGGAGGGTCGAAAGTCATAGCCCCACTGTGAAATACAGTGCGCTTCATCTACAGCAATCAGGTTGACATTGAATGCGGGTAAAAATTCAAGGAACAGGGAAGTTTCCAACCGTTCAGGTGATACATACAAAAATTTAAAATAATTGTTCGTGGCATTTTTCAGGGTTTGCATCAGGTCTGCTCTTTTTAATCCTGAATGAATCATTAAAGAAGGAATGCCTCTTTTTTTTAAATTTTCCACCTGGTCTTTCATGAGAGCTATGAGCGGGGAAATGACAAGGCATATCCCATCTACCGCTAGGGAAGGCACCTGAAAACAAATCGATTTGCCACCACCTGTAGGCATCACAGCCAGCGTATCCCTTCCTTCCAAAACAGATGTAATGATTTCTTTTTGTAAAGGGCGGTAATTATCATGCCCCCAGTATTCTTTTAATATGACATCAATATTTTTCATTACACCATCGAAAATAAGGGTTCTGTGCTGGGTATGAAAAGCCTTTCACACTTCCTGATCGTTGTTTTGTGTATTGGTTTTGTTTGCACACAATTTCTTCACAGCCCTCAGGTAACAAACGGGCGTGGATTCTCATTATTGTAGTAATTTTAAATACAATTTCTAACCGATGTCAAGGCTTCTGTTCTTTTTCTTACTCTTATTGAATACGGCACTTTCCTTTGCTCAAAGCAGTTTTAAATTAAAGTACAAGAATTCGGCTGTGTATGCAGGAATTGATATTGGTTCCAAAGGGGTTAAACTGAGTGTCTTGGAAATTGGAAAAAATCAGAAAACCGGCAGTTTTAATGTGTTACAGGAAAGTTCGGTGAATACGGATTTCATCAATTTCACAGATCCCAGTTTTCATGCTACACTCAATGGCCTATGTAGCCTTTATACGGTGGCATCAAAGCAATATCAAATTCCATCGTCACAAATATTTACTGTGATCAGCAGCGGAGTGAAGATGCAGGCGGAAAAAGAAGACAAAAAAAACTGGATCAGGCTACTGATAGACTCATTCAAAATTCGTATCGCAGATCCATCAAGAAAGGTGGAAGTGATAGATGTGCTGCAGGAAGCACGGCTTTCGCACCTCGGCATTATTCCCGAAGCGAGGCGTTACAATACTTTTTTGATTGATATTGGTAGTGGTAATACTAAGGGCGGATATTTTCCCAATGGGAATACCCGGGATTTAAAACTCTTTCAGGTCAACTGGGGAACAAAGACTGTTGCCAATGCCACAGAGAAGAGGATGGATGAAGACAAAAGCATTTCCAATTATAACAGGCAGTTGTACCGTGTTCTTGCCGGTGAACCCAATGCCGAGATTATATATGCGGTGAATGTAAGCGGAGCATACAATATGAGTGATAACATCGCCGTAAGCGGGGGTATAGCCTGGTCGGTGGCCACTTTACTTTATCCTGAACTGATGGATAATGTGGTGGTACCTGTTACCTATGCTGATGTGGTGAAATTCAGTGAAAACCTGGTCACTCATTTTTCATCCTATTCAGATACTGCTATTGTAAGATCTGTTGGTGCTTTGGATATAGACAAGAACTTAGTAGCCAGTGAGGTGAAAAGGGTGAACCAGGTTTTTGACCAGAAAGCCCTGATGTCAGGAACTGGTTTGTTGCTGAGGATCATGAGACAGTTTGAAGGAATTTATGAGAAAAAGCAGTTTTATCTGGTCAAAAACGGACAGGTTGGATGGATCTCTGCTTATGTTGACCAGAATATTGGTAAATAGCTTCCAGTTTCATGAGGTATAAAAAATTATCCTTACTCCTTGTCATATCCCTGGTTTTTTTCCTGGTGGTTTCGTTATTCCTGATCTGTACCTGGTTCTACTATTATTTTTATGATAGTAAAAAAGAAACAGTTCAGGTTCCGGGAGTAAAAACATCTGTTGCTCCTAAGTCAACGGAACCAATACCTAAAATGTATACGGCTTCCATGGGAACTTTTGACTCTACCGAAACAGCGGAAAAGGGCGATTCCCTACAGGCAGATTTCAACAGCAAACTCAATGAATTTTATAAACTTCGCAATGAAGTGACCAGCATGGTTCACAATAGTACCGGACCTAAAGACCTGGAACTGGCCAGACAGAAAATCGGTTCCTTGCAGGAAAAAATTGAAGCGCTCAGAAGCCGCACCGTAAAAATAGAATACGAAAATAAGCGCCTGAATGCGTTATTACTTCAATTGAGTAATGAATTGAAAGGCCAGCAACCCACTGTAAGGCATAAATCAGTAAACCTACCCAGGGCAGCTCCGGTAGAAAATATACCGGCTCCGGTTTTTACAATTTCTGATGTTAATATTAATGCAGTTTCTGATAAAGAACCGTCTGACAATGATGCGGAAAAATCCGGAAAGATTGAAGGTTCATTCACGGTAAGAAATAATGTATCGCAGGAACATGGAAATGAACTGATGGTGGTGGTGTTACAACCTGATGGGAAGTTGTTGCATAGTTCGGACTGGGAATCGGGTTCGTTTGAAACAAGCGAAGGGAAAAAATTATACTCTACCAGGATTGTATTTGATTATAACAAAGGCGAGGCTAAAAAACTATCCTTTTTCATTGTTGCCGATGAACTGTCCAAGGGAGAATATGTGGTTCAGATATATCAGCATGGTGTGCTCGTAGGAAAAGGAAGCAAGACCCTGTTTTGATGAATGAATCCGATCTGCAATGAATCTCCAATCATGTATGGCATCAATTAGCAACACAACTTCCCTGTATCATTCCACCCGCTTAACAAAAAGTCTCACCGAATTCACCACCAGCACCACATCGCTGAGTCCCATAATCAGTGCGCCATAGGTGGGTCCGTAATGACCTAGTAAACCAAAGGCTGCCACCGGAATGGCGACAAAATTATAAGCAAAAGCCCAGAAAAGATTTTGCTTTATTGT
>JANLYU010000093.1:0-8089 GCA_031365785.1 Flavisolibacter sp.
TTTGTTCACCGCAAAAATGTTGATATATGAATACAAACAAACTATTGCTTTTTTCTTTTCCAATCTTTTTGCAAAGCATTTCTAACGGACAGCTCCATTAAAAGTGCCCCGATGAATCGGGGCCGGGCTGGTTTCCTTAATGCGGGCTTTGAGGGACAGCTTTCGAACTTTTTGAATGATTTACAGGCGATTCTTGATTTTATTAGAATCCACGAGATTTCTATAAGCCCTTAGCAAACATAAGTCACCTTGGAATTACCAACCATAATTTATTCCGGCAACTATCCTGTAAGCTCCAACGCCTACGATTCCTTCAGCGATTTTTTTGACTTGATTGGGGATAAGGTACAAGTCATATCGAATTTTAAAAAACCTTTGTCAATGAAGGGCGCATAACACATTTCATTGCATCAATTTCCTTCGAATTCAAAGAGGTTTCCGGGCTCGCCCTTCTTGCCCTCTGAGCTAATATATAATTTGCCCTGGGGTGAAAAGCAAATTCCTTCCGGCTGGGGCATTAATTCCTTATCAATGGTTTGGAAAGATTTCAAAACACCGTCATGTGAAAATATGGCCATGCCCTTGCTATCCCTGGTCGTTAAGATGTAAATATCATGGGTAACCGGATGCACGGCAATAGCTGAGGGATTGAAACTTAATTTTTCACCTGCTACTGATTCGAAGTCCTTTTTATGGATTACCAGGAACGGCGGTTTGATTAATTGTTGTGCTTTCAGGTCGAACTGGTAGACGGCTTTGGCGGATTTTTTATCATCCTCAATTCCTGCGTCATCCTTACAGGCGATCAATAACTGTTTGCTTACTGGGTCGTAGCACAATCCTTCCGTATTATTTTCCTTGGTCAATCCTGTATTGATTCCTTCCACTTTCGGCTGATCCAGCCAGTTACTGATTTTAAATAATTTGCCATGACTCCACAAAGCATAAACGATATTATCAATAATGGTCACATCTTCTATATCTACTTTATCTTTTTCGCTTTCCGCAAAAGGAATGGTTTTTTCAAGCGTGGCATTGTCATCCTTAATTTTTACAACATATAGTTGAGGATGGAGATCTTCAATAAGAATCAAATGATTTTCATCAACCCAGGTATTACCTGACACCTCAATTAAATCCGATGGCAACTCCCAGGTATGGTTTGGTTTATTGAGAGCATAGGTAAAACCTTCGGTTCTTGTAGACGTGGCAGCAGAATCGTTTTGATGTTTTTCTGTTATATTTGGAGGGGTCTCCTGATGGTTGTTACAACTCAAGAAAAGAAAGGTCAGGAAGGTAAAAGCGGAGATACTATTTTTAAGCATACAGGAAAATCTAGGAATGTAATATAACTATACTCTTTCATTCCGTAGTATGGGTGACATGAATGATGCAATACAGGAATCCGTGAGCCATGCCGGCGAAAGCAGGATCAATTCGAGGGTGGCCATATGGGTGGCTTTGACGGCCACTTTTATGGCGCTTTGCAACATTAAGGATGGCAATATTGTTCAGTCCATGTCGCAGGCCCAGGCCCACGCCATAGATGCCTGGTCTTACTTTCAGGCAAAAAGCACGAAGGAATCCATTGCGGAGAACACTGTTGAGCTTCTAAGACTGCAACCAATCCAAGACAGCGCTTCAATTATTGCTGGTTACGAAAATAAGATCGTTGCCTATGAAAAGGAGAAGGCTGAGATAAAAAAGCAGGCGGAACGATTTTCGAAAGAATACGATGACATCAATGTCTTTGATGATCAGTTCGACATGACGGAAGCTTTTTTGTCCATTAGCATTGCAATGTTTGGTATTACGGCACTCACCCAGAAAAAATGGTTGCTTTATTTTTCCGGAAGCATCAGTATGATTGGAATCATTCTTGGAGTAACGGCATTTATGAAGGTTTCTTTGCATTCCGATTTTATTTCAAGGTTACTGGGATGATCAGGCCTTCGATCCGATCTATATAAATGACTAAACATTTTTACATATCTCTGTTCATTGTTTTGAATAGCGGCGTTTTGTTTGCACAGAAAGTTATCAATACCGATAACCCCGACCAAAGTGATGGTACACATATAGTAGAGAAAAAGTATTTTCAGGTTGAGACCAGCTTTCAGTTTTCAAAAAATGATGCGACCCATGGGTTTGATAATATAACCCTCATACGGTATGGCATAACCAGGAGGTTTGAAGTGAGGTTGAGTAATCAATACACATATGCCAATGATAGTGGCACGATATCGGGCACAAGACCTCTGACCCTTAGTTTTAAAAATCAACTCACTACTCAACATGGTTTGTTGCCCAAGCTTACGCTTGTTTCTTATTTTCGGTTGCCTTTTACTATAAGTCCCGGCTTTCCAGTTCATTATTTTGGCTACACCTTTACCCTGGCTGCAAGACATGATCTGGCTAACAACTTGAAGATCTATTCGAACTTTGGTGTTTCACGCGACGAAGAATCGGGCATGCTGGGCTACCTTGGAACCCTGGAATTGAATTATAATTTCACTGCAAAATTCAGTGGGTATGTTGAGTATTTTGGCAATTATGCTGTTCATGTCTATCCGTTGCATGGACTTGACATTGGATTCATCTATGCCTTAAAAAACAATTTTGCTATTGAACTTGCACTTGGTTCACCCACCTTGAAGCTGGGTCTAAACAGGTTTATTTCTACGGGGGTGTCGTTGCGACTGCCTGGGTAATACATTAATTCGGCTTGGTGCTATCCTGATTATTTAGCTGATATGGGCGTCCTTCATAGAATGAACTCTCCCTAGTTCAACCGATACGAAAGCAAAAGCCCGTAAAATTTAAATTACGGGCTTTTAAGTGATTTGAGTCGTGATTTTGCGGAGAGAGAGGGATTCGAACCCCCGGACCTGTAACAGTCAACGGTTTTCAAGACCGCCGCATTCGACCGCTCTGCCATCTCTCCGGCGCAAAAATAAGGGCGGGTATTCTAATGAGCAAAATCAATTTGTGGGCTTTCGAAGTAAATCATCAACTATCAAAATGGCTGGCTTACTTTGCTATTTCAATGCATTATGGAATATAAAAACCTGGGCAGGTCTGTTTTAAAAATCAGCCGTATTGGATTTGGTTGTATGTCATTAAAAAAGAATAATGATCCGGAAAGATTGATCCACCGCGCCATTGACCAGGGCATCAATTTTTTTGACACGGCTGACTTGTATGACAAAGGCGACAATGAGGCATTGCTCGGAAAAGCCATCCGGCAGAAAAGAAATTCTGTTATCCTTTCCACTAAAGGTGGTAACCAATGGAATGACGACGGAAGTGGGTGGATCTGGAATCCTAAGGGTGAATACCTTACTGATGCTGTTGAAAAAAGTCTTAAACGGCTCGGGACCGACTATATTGATCTTTACCAACTTCATGGTGGAACTATTCAGGATCCGATAGAAGAGATCGTCGCCACTTTTGAATCACTTATTCAGCAGGGCAAGATCCGCTGTTATGGAATTTCTTCCATACGTCCTAACGTCATCGATAGCTGGATAAAATTATCCAATATGGCAAGCGTGATGATGCAATACAGTTTGCTGGACCGCCGGCCGGAAGAAACCTGCTTTCCCTCATTATTAGCGAATCAAATTGGTGTTTTGGCAAGAGGAAGCCTGGCTCAGGGAGTTTTGCTGGGCAAGGCCACACAACAATACCTTAATCGTTCGCCAGTGGAAGTAGCGGAGGCTGTCCGGGAAGTGCAGCACATGAATGAAGTAGGGCCTCCTGGCGGTATTGCCCTTAGTTATGTTCTTCAGCATCCTGCCGTTACTTCTGCAATCATAGGAATCAGAAACATGGATCAGTTGGATGCCGCGCTTCATGCACTTCAATTTTATCCTTTGCCAGTAGCTTCCTACCAGGCCTTGCAGGAAAAAATTCCTACCAATTTTTATAAAGAACACCGGTTGACAATTACTGAATAAAGTGATCAAGTAAAACTTATAATAATCAGGTGATAAGGAATGTATGCTTAACATAAAAACAAGTTAAAGCAGCCCTTATGCGTTATCGGGGCATATTTCATGCTAGGGAGGTGCAATATTTCCTATGCATACAATCAAATTTACTTTGCTGGCTTCTCTGATATTCCTTTTTTGTTCCTGTAAGAAAGAAGATACGAAAGCTAAGCCTGCTGCGGAAGGATGTACGGTACAACGATCTGTTGCAGATGGAAGTATTATACCGGGTCAGTATATCATTGCCTATAAAAATGTAGCATCCACTTCGCGGTCGTTTTCGACTCAGGCGGTAGTACAAAAAAACAGGGATATCCTTGCAGATAACCAGATCAGTGCCGTATCGTTGAAAGCTTCCTTCAGTGGTGAGATCAGTGGTTTTGTTGCACAACTAACTAAAAACGAAGTGGCAAAACTTGCCCTGGAACCTTCTGTAAAAACGGTGGAACCAGACAGGATTGTAGCTTTAGGTACCTGTTTTACAATTGTAGCTCCGTCACTAATAACCTGGAACATCAGTAAAGTTGGATATGGTAATGGTATTGGAAAAACTGCATGGATCATTGACTCGGGCATCGACTTCGACCATCCTGATCTCACCGTTGATGTAACAAGAAGCCGTTCTTTTATCAGTGGTAATAATTCTGCCGACGATGAAAATGGGCATGGAACGCATGTGGCGGGAATCATTGGTGCAAAGAATAATAATTTTGGTGTTCTGGGAGTTGCCTCTGGTGCCACACTAGTTTCTGTCCGGGTTTTAGACAAGGACGGAACAGGTACCTTATCTTCTATTATTGAGGCTTTATCGTATGTGTCTGCTAATGCAAAGCCTGGCGATGTAATAAACATGAGCGTCGGTGAAGACCAGCCATCTGATTTGCTTGACCAGCAAGTAAAGTTGACTGCTGCCAAAGGTATTTTCATTTCAATTGCAGCTGGAAATGATGCCAAGGAGGCTAACTTGTTTTCGCCTGGAAGAGCAAATGGTCCTAATATTTACACTGTGTCAGCTGTGGATAGCCTGGATAATTTCGCAAGTTTTTCCAACTTTGGAAACGATGTGGTAGACTATGCAGCACCAGGGGTACGCATCACCTCTACTTATAAAGATGGCTTGTATGCGAAAATGAGTGGTACCTCGATGGCAGCTCCGCATGTGGCGGGTCTGTTATTATTGAATGGTTCAGCACTTCATTTTTCTACGTTTGCAAAAAATGATCCTGATGGTAACCCAGATAAAATTGCCTATAAATAAAGGTCATTGATCGTCGCTTCGCCTGTTGTATACCCTGGCGATTACAATTGCTATTATGATTAGGATGATCAAAAACTTCATCTAGTTGGATTCAAATGAGCTGTTAAACTAGGTAGGTTATAACTTATTTATATCATTATTTTTTATCTTCTTTTGGAAGTTTACTTTCAATATAATCCGCCTGATCTTTTATTCCGTTTTCTATTTTGCCCTTCAGTAATTCCCGCAAAGCATTATTCAATGCTGGTATCACCTGGTCTTTTACCCCCTCAGGAAGTTGGGTTTCAAACAATAAAATAGCATCAACCCCTTTCTTCAGATCTTCCAACGAACTCGTTGCATTCATAAACTCAAATAATCCTTGCAAAGCCTGGAACTTTGCCTGTCCAAAGGGCATCTTCTCAAAATCTTTTAAAACATTTGAACCGGATCCTCCTCCCTGGGAAGCTAAAACCGATTTCAGTGTTAACGCCAGCTTACCCTTGGCTGGAATAGCAGACAAACGTTTCGCTGCTTCATAAGCTGCTGTCGTGTCGATCTTATTGAGTGCTTCTAAAGAATTTCCTGCTACCGAATAGGAAGAATCATTGAGTGCGGTTTTAAATAAAGGAATGTATTTAGTTGATTTCAAATTTCCCAGCTTGGCAATAGCTGCAGCCCTGACTGGTTTTGAAGGATCATTTTCGGCGAGATCCAACAAGATGGGTTCAACGGATTCTTTTTCTACAGATACACCAAGATCCAAACTATTGACAGCTGAAATACGGATAGGAGCAAACTTGTCCCTGAGAGCAGCCAGCAAAATAGCCTGGGCAGTTGTATTTTTCCCCTGATTTTTAATGGCCATATTCACCGCTTCTTTTCTGTCGGCATAATTCTTTGCATGCTTTTGTTGAAATAAGTATTCTTCCAGAGTTTTGTTTTCTGTTTTTAACGCAACCAAAATTTTGTCTGCATCAAAATTGATAAGATCCGGTTTGCTGATAGAAGCAAAATTGAACGTATCCTGTTTCTGTTTCACCCAAACTGAATGAGTCGTTACATGAGACCCGTTCCACACATCGATCTTCACCGGCAAGGTGAAAATTTTATCTGTCGTCTGTTCTACTACCACGCTCGCTATTTTTGCAAGGCTGTCATATCCATAATGAATATTCAGATTAGGATGACCACTTCCATAATACCATTGATTCCAGAACCAGTTAAGGTCTTTTCCGGTAACTTCTTCAAAAGCAAGCCGTAATTGTTGTGCTTCTGCGGATTTGAATTTATTGGTGGTCAGATATAAATTCAGCGCCTTAAAAAATGCACTGTCGCCAACATCATTGCGCAGCATCTGCAGGATAGCACCGCCTTTATTGTAACTCACTGCGTCAAATACATCTTCTTTATCGTTATAATGAAAACGAACGAGGTCTTTATTTTCACTTCTGCTCATCAGGTATCCCTGTACGGAACCATATCTTTCGGCTTCCCCGGCATCCTTACCATATTTGAATTCATTCCAAAGTTGCGATCCAATGGTGGCAAAAGATTCATTCAACGTGATATTGCTCCAACTTTCCGTGGTTACGTAATCTCCGAACCACTGATGAAACAATTCATGCGAGATGACATTTTCCCAGCGGTTACCATCCACTAATTCTCGGGCATCCTGCTGTGCCGATTCCTGATGAAGTGTGGCTGTGGTATTTTCCATAGCACCGCTCACATAATCCCTTCCAACTATCTGGGCATATTTTGCCCAGGGATAGTCTACACCCGTTAACCTGGAAAATAAAGCGATCATCTCTGGAGTATTTCCAAAAATTCTTCTGGCTACTGTGGCATAAGGCTTTTCTACATAATAACTAACTTCTTTGTTTTTATAGTGATCCCGGATGATGGCATAATCTCCTACACCCATGAAGAACAAATAGGGTGCGTGGGGAAGGTCCATTTTCCAGTAGTCTGTTCTCGTGCCATCTTTATTTGTCTTTTGGTTGATCAATGCCCCATTACTTAAGGTGACATATTTGGCCGGTACAGTCATCAGGATCTCATCGGTAGTTTTCTGATTGGGTTTGTCAATGGTGGGAACCCAAACCGATGTGGATTCCGTTTCACCCTGAGTCCATATTTGGGTGGGCTTATCTTTTTCTTCGCCGCGTGGATTGATAAAATACAAACCTTTTGCGTCTGTGATGGCTGCACTTCCCTTGCCTGTGTACTTATCAGGTTGAGCGATATAATCAATATAAATGGTATAGATTTCCATTTTATTATAAACCCTGTCCAGCACAATGCGGAGCACCATACCATCATAAGTATATTGGAGCGGTGTATTTTTATTATTTCGGACGAGAGCCACTTCTTTAACTTCCATTCCCTTTGCATCAAGAAGTAAAGTGTCTGTTGGATAAAAATGTGGTTTGATTTGAATCCATACTTTGCCTATCAGCTGAGAATGGGCATAATCAAACCTGGCGTCTAGTTTTGTATGGACCAGATCATTCACTTTTTCTGAAGATGCCTGGTAAATATTTGAAACTTCCTTTTTCACTCCTTGTGCATTCATTACACCGGAAAAAACAACAAACAGAAACATACATACGAACCCCTTCATATAAGATTTTTGCACAAATGTACTTCTTCAGTTTTTCTGAGTATATAAATTATGATAAACGGGCATCTTACATGCTTCTACGTCCATTGACCGAACCAAAAACAGGCTTTGGCGAAAAATAGGGTAGTTTAAACTAACAATTTACAAACTGCAAATTTTATAGGATAGTTTTACTCCATCATCATTCAATATCCTAACAACAGGTTATAACTGCTAAGGTCGCAATCAAAACAC
>JANLYU010000114.1:0-1794 GCA_031365785.1 Flavisolibacter sp.
ATGTTTTCAGGGTAAAGGCCTTAAACAGCGACGGAACAAGGGCTGAAAAAGCAATACAGATCATCATCAATTCGCCCTGGTGGCAAACATGGTGGGCTTACTGCGTATATGGCTTACTGTTACTTGCGGCCATCTATAGGATTGACAGGTTTCAAAAGCAACGTACCATCAAGGCAGAAAGAGAAAAAGCGCAGGCAAAGGAATTGGCGCAGGCAAAAGAAATTGAAAAAGCCTATACAGAACTAAAGGCCACCCAGGCACAACTTATCCAATCCGAAAAAATGGCTTCTTTAGGGGAGCTTACTGCAGGCATTGCACATGAGATTCAGAACCCTTTAAACTTCGTGAATAATTTTTCCGAAGTAAATAAAGAATTGATTGCAGAATTAAAATCAGAAATAAAAAAAGGAAATATTCAAGAAGTAAATTCAATTGCTGATGATATTGAAAACAATGAAGAAAAAATAAATCATCACGGTAAGCGTGCAGATGCCATTGTAAAAAATATGCTGCAACATTCCAGAAGTAGTTCCTCACAAAAAGAACTTACTGATATCAATGCATTAGCTGATGAATATTTGCGATTAAGTTATCATGGCATGAGAGCAAAAGACAAATTGTTTAACGCAACATTGAAAACAGATTTTGATACCAGTATTGAAAAGATAAATATTATCCCACAGGATATTGGAAGGGTGTTATTGAACTTATACAATAATGCTTTTTATACTGTCACTGAAAAGAACACATCTACGGGTTCAGTGCTCAAAGATCAAAAGTATGAGTCCAGTGTTTCAGTAAGCACAAAAAAGATAGGCGATAAATTCGATAGCTATCGGATTGAAATAAAAGTTAGTGACAACGGCAACGGCATTCCACAAAAAATAGTTGATAAAATCTTTCAACCTTTCTTTACAACAAAGCCAACAGGCCAAGGAACAGGATTGTGTTTATCATTGAGCTATGACATTGTAAAAGCACATGGCGGTGAAATAAAAGTTGAATCGAAGGAGAACGAGGGTACAACTATTTATATTTATTTACCCGTATAAATAGTATCTTATAGCAGCAATCATGTAAGAATTGATGAAAGCAATATTGCCAATAACAGCTATTATTCTATTACAACTTCTTTCCCATTCAGGAACAGCCCAAAATAATGAGCTCAAGTTTGATCTTGTAGAAGGACCTAATGGCAAACCATTGGGTAAAATAAATGCCATTACCCAGGATCCGCATGGATACATGTGGTTCCTTGGGCAGGACGAACATTGCCTTTACCGTTATGATGGCAACAGGATGATTAGTTTCAGGCATGATGAGGTAAATCCAAATTCGTTAGGGATGACCCTGCTTGAAACGGTGTATGCCGATGATGCTGGAATCATTTGGGTTGGAGGTCAGGGTTTGGATCAATATAATCCGGCAACCGGTATCTTCAAACATTATCGGCATGTGCCAAATGATCCCGGCAGCCTTAGTGCCAATCTAGTAAGTATAATTTTAAGGGATCATCAGGGGATACTTTGGGTGGGTACCCATTTGGGATTGGACCGTCTTGACGAAAAAACAGGAAAATTTATCCATTACCGGAATGAACCGGGGAATCCGCGAAGTTTGAGCAGTAATGCAGTCAGGGCGATTTATGAAGACCACAGGGGTGTACTTTGGATTGGTACCGGTTTCTATTGGGAATCGGAAATCAATGACGAAGGCGGCCTTAATCGCTTCGATCGGAACACTGGAACTTTTACCCGTTACCTGAATGATCCAAAAAATCCTCATAGTCTTATA
>JANLYU010000153.1:0-3770 GCA_031365785.1 Flavisolibacter sp.
CCAGAACAAATGGATATTCCTCGTGCCGGAAGTCCTGGCACTTCATGGTAATCCTGATAAAACTGTGACGCGAATTCACATCGTAACGGGTCATTCCTGAATATTGAATCTTTTCCAATGGATGATCCAGCGTTGTTCCAAAATCTACTGCCCGGTCAATGGCATACTGACTTATATAATTTTCACCCTTGCAATATGGCGGGTTAATAAATGACTGAAATAACCTGCATTTTGGTGATGCGATGGCACAATCATAAGCGCCCGCAGTGATACAATTGTTCCAGTCTTTCCAAATGCCATCCTGTAAAACTGCGAGCTGCATCCTGAACCCAATGTCTTTAACTACATTGGTAGTATGGCCGGTGGTCACTTCGTAATTCTGGTATCCATCGTAATATTTTTCAAAGAAATCAATTGGAGTTGGATTGGGTAACCCTTTCCAATTCAAATTCACATAGATATTTTTCCATTTTTTAAGAAATATTTCTTCGGAGCCTATATAAAAATTGGCATCCAGTTTCGGCCTTGTGCCAAAAGGATATACTGGTGCATTTACATCCTGTACACTTTCATCATTCTGCACAATGAAATTTTTCAATCCGCACACGTTTACATCAATACCCGATGTAAACACATCCCCTGCAGGATTGGCATCGGTGCTTTCAATAATGCGCAGGTTGCGGAAAAAATAATATAAAGACCGCGGGATCGCATCATTTTTGAAATGCCGGTCGAGACAACACGGAACCGCTTTCAGATTAATGCCGCATTTCATTTTGATGCGGTCGTCTAATTCTATTTTTATCAGCGGCTGCGTTGTGGAAAGTTCTTCACCCAGTGCAGAAGCGTCATAAAAAGTCACGGCGGGTTGGTCTTCCTTAATACGCAATTTTATGCGGATCGCGAAACTGTGCTTTCCATTCTTCAATGCAAGGGGAGTCATGCGCAAACGGTGGATCTTAGAAGGTTCAATCCATTGTTTAGCGCCACTGTAAGCAATGCGGAATACCCTCCGTTTTTGAAACAGCTGATCGATCACTACTTTTTCGGCAGGCAATACTTTAAAATAATACTTTGTATACCACACCTGCCACCAAACAGAATTTTCCACACCATAGATATTTTCATCAACCCCACAGATGTTTTTTTTCTCCAGCAATAGAAAGGAATCCTTCAGCATTTGTATTGTATCCGTGCTGATGCCCAGGGCTTCGGCCTGGTGAATGAGCTCCATGCTGATGTAAACATGATAGCGGCGGAAGTGTTGGCGCACTGTATTGAAAATATCAACCGTGGAATAACCGGATGAATAATCATCGCTGCCAGAAGCGGAAGTACAAATTTGCTGCGGATTATTTTTCTCAGCGGGGTCAAACAGTTCACAGGCAAGTGTAATGTCCACGGTACGATTGCCTTCCTTCAACAGCAACACAGGAGAACCCAGTATGAACCCCAGCCGCGCACCGGGATAAGGTTTAAAAAAATCCGTACCGGGTGCAATGTATTTGCTTTCACGTGCACCCACCGTTGGATAATTGGCGGGCTGACCATCTTTAAAATCCTTATCAATGCCATCCGATTTAGTAGCATCAGGCGCGATATACACACCTTCCATGTATGTAGTATCCTGAATAATTTGGTTGTTGAGATAAAGCGTTTTTACCGCTTTGATTTTTGACCGGTTCACCACGATGTCCTCGTCCACAGCAAAAAACATTTCCGAATTATTCTGGTCCTTACCTCCTTTTACCAGGCTGCCTTTTGCAATGAGGTGTTTCTTTAACTGGTTCTGCAGATCGAACAGGATGTTTGCATGATCGGCTACAGCAGGCGCAGGATTCAGGCGCAGCACTTTCTGGTAAAAGAAATCAAGGTGTTTTTTCGTGAAGCCATTGAGGTCGTTTTGCAGGACCTGGAACATGCGCAGGAAAACAAAGATCAATGCCAGGTGTGGCTCGTGTTTCTTTTGCAGTTCTTCTGCCTTAGGCAACAGGCTTAACGGAAGGTCTTCTTCCGCAGCCGTGGTCAGCGTTCCGAAGGATTCGGTGAGTAATGGAAAAAGATTTCCCAACTCCTTTTGCAATTCCAGCAGGCGCTTCCGGTTGCTGTATCCAGCCTTCATGAAACCCTCATCGATGGCATGATAATCTGCCGGCTTCAAATTCCATATGGCATCCAGTATTGAAAAATCAATTTTCCGGATACAGTAATATTTTACCGCAGCATTATACAGTTTGATAAAAGTTTTGAGCGGTTGCTGTAGTTTATTCTTGATTAGTTTCGCCAGCAAAAATTCAATGGAAAGCTGGCTGCCCTTCACCTGTCCGTACCAGGTATTCCATTGCTGTATGGTATGGAAAAAAACATAAAAAAAATTCAGCTGTATGCCACAGGCCGATGGATTTTTCCGGAACATGCATGCATATCCCGAAAACTTTTCGGTGATCATTGAAGACTCGTTCTTCATCATCGATGCCAGCTGGAAAGGAAGACTGTTCGTGAAAAATGGTCTCCAGTCGCTGGTTTGCAATTGCTCATCATAAAAATTGATACTGCCCGAGAGCTGTGCAAAAAAATCGAGGAGGTCTGCCAGCGAGCGCCCGTCAATCTTCGGCACTTCTGCCAACAGTTCCTTCATCACACGCTGGCCCTGGCTGGTGCCGGGGTCGGACTGGAAAGGATGTATCAAATTTTTACAATCAACCATAACTTGCGATAAAAATGCTAGACGATTTTCAGTGCTTCGTTTTTATAATAGTCGTACACGAAATTGAAACGTGAGTTGGTACCGGGTATCGTGTAGGTAACGGATATGGTAAACCGGCCTTCGAAGAAGTCGAATGAATCATCGGCTGTTACATCCACAGATTCGGTAATGATCCTGGGTTCATAATAGAGAATGGCATTCAGCACAAGGTTGCGGATAAAGCCCATGGCAGTGCTGCTCAGCGGCTCAAAAAGGTAATCATTGAGGTTGCACCCGTACCGTGGTTGCATCACTCTTTCACCGAGGCTTGTGGACAACAGGATATTGAGACTTTCCGCAATATCCTGTTCATCACTCACCAGCGCCACTGTGAGTTTTGATTTGTCGAATGTGGGTGGAAAAGACCACCCTGTTCCAAGAAATGAATTAAATTTTTCCATATCAATTATTTTATCATCATCCCCCAATCTGCACAGTGGGCAACCCGAATACGATGGTTCCGCCATGAGCGGTTAAGTCGCCCATGCGCACTGCAGGACGGCTGCCAATCAATACAGAAGTGCTGCCTTTTACAATGGCGTCCGGTGGTCCTGCACAAACACAGAGGTCACCCACCACTGCTGCAGGCAATCCACCAATCAATACTGTCGCCACGCCTGGTCCCGTCACAGGTCCACCCACATGCGGATTGGGTGTTGCCAGTGGGCAGGTATGCATATCCGTTATCCTGGTAGCAGAAGGCATTGTTTAATTAATTTTTACTAATGAGCCGGAGATCTCAGTGATCCCCTGTGCTGAAAGTTTTGCTGCAGCACCCTGCAAGCCCAGGTTGCCATCCGCTTTTACAGAAACCGAAAGGCCACCTATGGAAAGTGAGGTGCCTGCAGATAGTGTGAGACTTGTACCTGCTTTCACCGAGATTTCCATAGGACTTTCTATTTTTATTCCGTTCGAATCCATAGTGACCTTATTCTTGTTCTGGTCACTGATCTCTATATTGGTCCCTTTCTCACTCAGTATGATCTTGTTTCCTTTGGGTGTATCAATGGTGATGGTGTTGGTG
>JANLYU010000174.1:0-4541 GCA_031365785.1 Flavisolibacter sp.
TCCATTAACTGGCCGTCGGGTCTTGGCGGGAAAGGTAATGAGGGTGTTGCAGGACTCATCAAGCAAACCCCAGGTGCTATAGGATATGTGGAATTGGCTTATGCCATTCAAAATAAAATGTCCTTTGCAAGGATTCAAAACAAGGGTGGTCAATTTATAACTCCTTCTGTGGCTTCTACAAGTGCTGCGGGTAATATTCAATTGCCGGCAGATGCAAAAGTTTCCTTGACCGATACAGATGCGCCAGATGGTTATCCCATCAGCGGATTGACATGGGCGATCATCTATAAAGAACAGAATTACAATGGACGGTCCCAGGAAAGGGCTTCTAAATTACTTAAATTATTGTGGTGGAATGTTCATGAAGGTCAGCAATATTGTACTGGCCTGAATTATGCTCCACTCTCTTCATCGGCAGTTGCGGTAGCTGAAAATATTTTGAAATCAGCCACTTATAATGGTAAGCCACTTTTGCCATAAAACTGGAAATTATTTTATAATAACCTGCAGTTATTCAGCTGCAGGTTATTGGATTTTATAAGCAGGTTATGGAAACAGTTAAAAAAGTTTTTTCCTATAAGAAAGTGCGCATGGAAACCACTTTCAGAAGGGCATTGTTAATCACTGCCCTGGCCATGCTAATATTGGCTATAGGTATTTTTATTACGTTGGTGGCTGAATCCATACCCTCATTGAAATTTCTAGGTGTCAAATATTTATGGGGGACTACCTGGGATCCCGTGAGCAACAACTATGGGGCATTGCCATTTCTTTTGGGCACCCTATTAACATCCGTGCTCGCCCTTATCATTTCCGTACCTTTTTCTTACGCCATAGCCATTTATCTGGGTGAATACAATACCCAGGGGTGGCTTTCAGGCTTATTGAAAAACATCGTTGAACTGGTAGCAGCAGTACCTTCTGTAATTTATGGTTTCTGGGCCTTAGTTGTAATCGTACCTATAGTTAGAAATATAGAAACCAAATTAGGAGTGCCGCCTTATGGTGTAGGCATTTTTAGTGCATCGCTGATTCTTGCTATCATGATCATTCCTTATGCAGCTTCACTTGGAAGAGAACTCATTAGGCTGGTCCCTTCAAGTTTAAAAGAAGCCGCCTATTCTTTGGGTGCCACTCGCTATGAAGTATTGAGAGATGTAGTTTTGCCCTACACCAGGTCCGGACTGCTGGCGGGTTTGCTACTTTCTTTTGGACGCGCTTTGGGAGAAACCATGGCCGTTACGATGGTAATCGGAAACACCAGCATATTACCCAACAGTATTTTTTCACCTGGTAATACTATGGCAAGCGTGATTGCCAATGAATTTACTGAAGCAGACCGCACTGTGTATTTATCAGCCTTAATTGAACTCGGACTGGTACTGTTCATCGTAACGGTTATCATTAATATTATAGGCAAGGCCATTATTAAACGCTTTTCACATGAGTAATATGAAAAACGTGGTAGGTTACCGGATCAGGAAAAGTAAAACCATTGAAGGTTTGATCGTGCTATTTGCTTTTCTGATCACACTTCCCCTGCTGGCAATTATTTATTATGTATTAAAAACAGGAATCTCAAAATTAAGCTGGGGTTTTTTGATGAACATCCCTAAACCTGTTGGTGAAATAGGCGGTGGTATTGCTAACGCTTTAATGGGCAGTTTATTGATTGTTTTGGTAGCCAGTATACTGGCCGTTCCCATAGGTATCTTCTGTGGCATCTACCTGAGTGAAAATAAAAATAGCAGGGTTTCTTATTTCAGCAGATTGGCGGTAGATGTGTTGCAAGGCACGCCTTCTATTGTGATAGGAATCGTTATTTATTTCTGGATGGTCAAACCCAGTGGTAGTTTTTCCGCTCTTTCAGGAAGTGTAGCTTTGGCTATCATGATGCTTCCCATCATCATCAGGTCAACAGAAGAAACGCTGAAACTATTGCCGGATACCCTCAAGGAAGCAGGACTGGCTATAGGTTTACCCTATCACAAAGTGATATTAAGAGTGATCGTTCCCTGTGGCATGAGTGGTATCCTGTCAGGCATCATACGGGCCGTTGCCAGGATTGCAGGGGAAACAGCACCATTGCTGTTTACGGCATTTGGAAATCCTTATATCACCACCAATGTGCTGAGACCTATGCAAAGCTTACCACTCCTTATTTTCAATTATGCTACCAGCCCTTACGACGAGTGGCATGACCTTGCTTGGGGTGCTTCGCTCATTTTATTACTTTGGGTTTTGATACTCAATATCACCACTAAGCTCATTACGAGGAAATGGAAAATACAATTATAAAGAGCGAAAACTTCAATGCCTATTTTGGAACGAACCATGTGGTCAAAAACATCACCATGGAAGTCCCAAAAAACCAGGTGATTGCAGTAATGGGTCCTTCCGGATGCGGCAAAACAACTTTTCTACGATGCATCAATAGAATGCATGAACTAATTGCAGGGGCTACTACAAAAGGTAAAATGCTTTTGCACGAACAGGATGTTTATAAAATGAACTCCATACTTGTCCGTTTGAGAATCGGCATGGTATTTCAACGTCCAAACCCATTCCCGAACCTTAGCATTTATGACAATGTAATTGCAGGTTATAAACTGAATGGAATGAAGCTTTCAAAAATTGACCGTGATGCTATTGTTGAAAACTCTTTAAGCAAGGCAGCTCTATGGAACGAAGTCAAGGATTCCCTGCATAAAAAAGGTACCTTTCTTTCTGGCGGACAACAACAACGCCTGTGCATTGCCCGCGCCATAGCGATGGAACCTGATGTTCTTCTGCTGGACGAACCTACTTCTGCACTGGACCCCATTTCCACTGCCAGTATTGAACAGCTGATGTTTGAATTGAAAAAGAATTATACCATGATCATTGTTACGCACAATATGCAGCAGGCGGGCCGCGTCAGTGATAAAACAGCCTTCTTTTATTTAGGAGAGCTGGTGGAATATGACCATACTAAAGAAATGTTCACTAATCCTAAAGACAGCCGGACGCAAAACTACATAACGGGTAGATTTAGCTAATCATTTTTCAGAAAATAATTCATATGTCACAACTGGATAACGATTTAAAACAATTACATGCTGAGGTGATTTCCATGTGGAAAATGGTTCATTCGCAATTGCAAAAGGGACTTTCCTCGCTTCTCAATTTTGATAAAGATTTAGCCAGGGAAGTGGTGATGATTGAAAATAGGGTGAACGCCGCTGAATTGAAAATTGACCGTGATTGCGAGGACATTTTTGCAATTTATTGTCCTGTAGCCATCGATCTGAGGTATTTACTGGCCGTTCTGAAAATCAATACCAACCTGGAACGCATTGGAGATATAGCGGACGGCATTTCCAAAATGATCCTGGATACCAATGTAAAATTCAGTTCCGAACTACTGGAAGCAACAAGCATCATTGAAATGTACCACGAAGCCTTACAAATGGTGGAAGAAATTCAAAAAGCATTTGAAAATGAAGATTCCAGTATTGCCCGCGGCATTTTCAAAAGAGATGAAATACTGGATCAAATCAATAAAACGGCCAATACACTAATCATTAATTATTTAAAAAACCATCCTGAAGATATCGACCAGGCCTTACACATCCTGTCCATTATCCGCCGGTTGGAAAGAGTGGGAGACCAGGCAGAAAATATTGCTGAAGAAATTATATTTTATATGGAAGCCAAGGTGCTTAAACACATTCCAAAACGGGAAAGGTAGAAGAACAACTGTGGGCTTTCTTAAGACAACTTCACCGCTTATTTCAATATTGAATGCCCTGTATAATACATCAGGCCACTGAAGATAGCAGCTATAGGAAGTGTTAATACCCACGATAAAACGATTTTAGATACCTCTTTGTTACTGGCAGTTTTATTAACCAGTCCAATTCCATATATGCTACCCACAGATACGTGAGTAGTAGAAACAGGTAAACCGAATGAAGAGGCTGCAATGACCAAAACACCTGTTACTATATTAGCTGTAAAACCCTGCCCATGATTGAATTTGGATATTTTATTGCTCATGGTTGATGCCACCTTTTTTGCATTGAGCAAGCCGCCTACTGCCATGGCAATTGCAACAAGGGAAATATAAAATGGAATACCTATATAATGGGTGATCAGTAAAAGAGAAACCAGTTTCGGTGTGTCATTCAGTCCCCTGGCAAAGGAAACAATTGCCGCACTGGCATAATGGAGGTTATTCAAAAGTGGTTGAAAATTGATTCCTATGATTTTCCCACCATACTGCATCGCGCAGTTATCCTGCGTATTAATGGTTGCCTCCAGAACAGGAAGGGGAGCAAAGTTATTGGATAGGTTTCCCAATGCCACAACGGGAACCCACTTTTTACCTATGCATACGCAACTTTCTTCTGTAATCCCGGCTATCTTTCTGCTTTGATGGAACAGCCAGTACAGCACCGTACTCAATGCCACACTGATCAATGGACTTAATAAAAGAGGAAGAAAGAATGTTTTACCCAATTTGCTGAAGTTAACACCCGTACCAACTGCCACAAGACCAG
>JANLYU010000184.1:0-7457 GCA_031365785.1 Flavisolibacter sp.
GTGCCTGGGGTAAGATAGAAAACTCCTGGAGTCGGTGACCATTCCAACAAAGCGGCTCAACAGTCCCATGCCGGATAAAGTGTTTAATTGATTTATCATCCCATCTTTCTGATCCAGGAACCACCAGGCCGAACCCCATCCATTTCTTATATATCCTGTTTTTCAAATCAGCTAAATAGGGTAGTCCCAACAGGAAAAGACTCGTCCAGATATACCCACGTGTGAAATGAATCGGTTGCCTGGGGTTCATGAAAATTTCGTGATTGGAAAGTAGAAATGCAACAAGGAACCAGCTGATCAGAAGTCGTTGATCAGGGATGGAAAAAAATTTTTCTTTCCTGAATGAAATCAGACACCCCATTACCAGACACCCCACCAGGCAGTAGGCAGGGATGATCCGGTACCATCCGAGTTTCCAGTTCAGTGCATACTGCTGGCTAACTGAATGGTGGTCAGGAAAGGATTTCAGATAGACCAGATAAAAATATAGATGAAGGGCAAATAGCACCATTACTCCTGTCATGAACCACAGGGGAACCGTTTTTTTATTTATTACTAATTCAATAAAGCACCAAACTGCTACAATGCTTATTAGTTCGATTCCAGTAAAGGGATGGGATAAAGAAAGCAAAAGCAGTAACCCTATTCCTGTGACCCATTTTCTTTTTATAAGTGATAGTATACATCCGAGAAAAATTGCATGGTAATAAGCTTCACAGGAAAAGAATAATGATCTTCCCAGGTTGAGTCCCCACCAGCCTCCTTCGGGGTCTAATAAAAACAAATCTTTGAAAACACTGCCATTTCTTTGAAGCAAATAATGGACTGCCACTCCAGCAACCACCAGTAAACCGCCACCCCAGGCAAAAAGTAAAATATGAAAGGTTCTGAAACGTTGTAAAGGAAGAATATGATCATAAATACTGATTAAAAGCCTGAAGCAAATAAGGCTGCAAACCACCGTAAAAGGTATGAGAATACTGCCTGGTGGAACCCCGAGTTTCAACAAACACGCAAAGAAAAGCGTCTGGGGTTGAAAATAAATGGATGGTCCCTCGTAACCAAAAGGGTTGGCATACTGCAAATTCCACTGGCCGGCATCCAAATATTGCCGGGCGTAAGCGATGTAAGCGGCATTATCATATTGAATGAAACCTGTGGGAATTAGGCTCGACGGATGATGGAAAAGATAGCCGGTGAAGAAAACCAAAACAGGGAGGGTGAGTGCTGCAGCAAAAATCCAGTGTCTTCTTTCGAATTTATTCATGAGTGGGTGGCTCTAAAATAAAAAAGGTACAACAGACTTACTAATAAAAAGAGCAAGGAAACAAAGCAGGCAATGATAACCCGGTGGGGCTGATATTCAAATTGAACCTTCACCATCCCTGCTGGCATGGACACTTTCATGAAGGCAATCTGATTCTTTTGGATCTGTAAAATGGAGTCTCCTACTGAGGCCACCCAATTTTTATTGTATTGCTGGGTAATATACAATTCCGCAGGCCGCTGATTGTTGCAGGAGACACTGAAAGAGTTGGGCGAGAATGTAATAACGGAAGGGTTAACGCCTTCACTGCTGTAAATAAAAGGATGACTA
Organism: Flavisolibacter sp.; assembly: GCA_031365785.1. Classification (GTDB taxonomy): domain Bacteria; phylum Bacteroidota; class Bacteroidia; order Chitinophagales; family Chitinophagaceae; genus Flavisolibacter. The sequence continues at coordinate 1,598 of JANLYU010000184.1, forward strand.
CTGATACGGTGGCGTAATAAAGTGTCAGCCAGCATCTGGCTGTAGGAAGTATTAATCGTTGGGGATATCACATGCTCCTGAAGGGAAATTTCTTTTGTATAAAATTCACTGTATCCCCATTTTGTGAGCGTAGAAGGATCATTGATTTTGTCAGATACAGGTTGCTGCAGATTTTTTATAGGGTATCCTTTTTCAACAGAATGAATAAAGTGATTCACTGATTCAGGCGATTCTTTCGACAACATGGTAAAAGGCATGCAAAAAGTCGTAAACACCATCATATTTATAATGCTCAGGAGGTACAGATGTGAATTTTTCAACAAAAGCATCAGCCATATCAACGAAAGCTGTACCGATCCTGTTACTACCATCCAGGTGCGAAAGGAAGACTGTTCTAAAAAGTCTTTCAGGTTGGCCTTGTTTACTCCTGATTGTACAAACGGATGTATGAGATCTGCCCTAATTAAATAAAAGAAGCCGCAAGCCATCATGATTACCACCGCAAAAAAGATAATGTACCTGAGCTTTCTTCCAATTGGAAGCAGGTTCCTAGAAAGCAGTTGGTTCCATCCAAAACCAGAAAGGAGTAACAGGCCGATGGTTGTAAAGAGGCGGATACTACCAGGATGCCGGAAAGAATTCATGAATGGCAATGCATAATAAAAAAAGGCGCGCACGGGTGTGGCACTACCTAAACTAAAAAGAAAACATACCAGCGTGATGGTTCCAACAAATTTCTGAACAGATGTAAATTTGAATTTAAAAGAATAGAAAATAAAAAACAGCGGCAAAATCCCAATGTAGGCATTTCGGGCACTGATATCATTACTGAAAAACAATTTATAAGATGCCGCTGGAAACACATAAGAAACGAGGTTGGCTGACGAAAATGGATTCACATTGGCACTTGCCAGGCTGATACTGTGACCACGCAGGTAATAAGGTAAAAACTCCACATAAGAAATGATAGCAGGACTACACAGGAAAAGAGATAAAAAAAAAGCAAGTGTCATATACTTCAGGAAGTGGGAAGTCCTTTTTCTATTATTGTTCCTGTACTGTTGGATACAATATACAATCGAAATCAAAAGAACAAGGTAGGCTGAGAATATAAAAAAACTGATATAGCCGGAAAGAAAAACTAATGAGGCGCTCAGCGAAAGTTGAATGGCATGCGAAAAACCAGGCGCTTTTAAGCAACGTATAAAATAATAAAGCATAAAAGGCAGCCATGCGGCGGAAGTGATCCAGGGAATAAATGAAGTGCTGTCAATCATGAATCCACAACACATATAGGATACTGATAGTGCAAGTGAAATACTTTTATCGAAATCAAAAGCAGTGGTAAATTTATAAAATCCGATACCCCCCACTATGAGATAGAATAATGCCTCGTTTTGCAACACCTTCATATCGTAAGTGGTACAAAGGGATATGAGCATGACAACAGGATTCCATACGCCACTTTGAATGTCAGCATGCAGTGGAAGTCCGGTATATAGGTACGGCGACCAAAAAGGGAAGTGGCCTTGTTGGATGGAAAGGCTAATATGATAACGGAAGGGAAGAAAATAACTCACCGCATCATTTTTTAATGAAAAAAGGTGCAGTGTCAATGGCCAGTAAGCAACGCACCCCACCACCACCAGAAGCAGGTAATATTTAAAATAGGTGATGGTAAAGTTTTTCATTGTGAGGCTTGAATGTTTAACCCAACTGATGATTGATTGCCTGTAGAGGTCAATGATATCGTAAGTCAAAGGCTAATGATGTACTTGCTAAAGTACAATCCAATGCTTTGTATCATACAAAATGTTTCTTTAGCCTGAGAAATCGCATTTCAAAGTATTGGTAACTAAGGTATCCTAGCACGTATGCTGCGAGAGTGGATATGGTGGACACCAGAAATTGCGCACCCAGTGTACTCAGGTTCCCTGAAGCCCAATGAAATAAAAAAGGTTTGATGATCAGATACAGGGGCCAGTGAAACAGATAAGTCCCATAGGAAATCCTGCCAAGGAATTTAAGGAAGTTGATGTTGAATAGGGTAGTTAAGAAAGGTGTCTGGTAGTTAATGATATCGTATACAAGCAAACCGAAGATCATGGAAAAAGTAGAAAATCCTACCAGGGCCAGATAAGGGAATGAATCCTGATGCTTAAGGTTAACCAGGTAAAAAAGGAAATTGAAAGCCGCAAAGCCCACTACAATAATAGCCATGTTCTTACCTAATAAATTTGTATTGACTTTTTGGAGCAGAGCTACCATGCAACCTATACAGATTCCGTCAATCCGGGTGAAGGTATAAAAGTTGTAATAGGCCAGGCCCTGCACCTGATTGATCCACAGCCAGAATCTTAGCACAATAAATGACAATAAAATAAAAACCAAAAGCGCAAAAAGAATTTTTGGCTTTCTGATCGCTGCTACTGTTAAAGGCCATAATAAATAAAATTGCTCTTCCACTGCCATAGACCAGAGATGATTCAGGGCAAACTGGGTAGATGAAGGATAAAAGATTAAAAGCCAGTTTTGGGTGAATGTCCAGAACCAGGCCTGGTTGGCAACAAAATAGTCCAGTTGAATAGGTAAACCTGGAATTAGGGGAAAGAAAAGCAACACGAGGATCAGCGTGGTATAATAAAGTGGGAAGACCCTGAGCACCCTTCTTATATAAAAATTTTTAAGATAATTTTCTTCTCCAAAGGTGTTCAAAAGGATATCTGTAATTAGAAATCCTGACAGCACAAAAAATATATCCATGGCTAGCCAGCCAAAAAAAAGGTATTGATGGATGAAAGGAAAATTATGGTAAACAACTACGAGCAGGCAACCAATGCCTCTCAAGCCATCAAGGGCAGGATAATAGGATCTTTTGGCAGGAATCGTAGTCATTCAGTTAGTAGGTAGGCGCTATTTATCCAAAGATAATTTTCGCAGGATATATTTTCCTACCATATCAAATTCAATGTTCACTTGATCTCCCGGTTGGAGGTACTGTAAATTGGTATGTTGGTAGGTATAGGGTATGATGGAAACGCTGAAATGATTGGAAGTAACTTTATAGGCGGTAAGGCTGACACCGTTGACACTGACGGACCCTTTTTCAATGATCAGCTCATTATATTTTTTTTTGAATTTGAAGGTCATCACAAAACTACCTTCCCGGTCAACCAGGTTTTTCAAGGTGCCTGTAGTATCTGTATGCCCCTGTACTAAGTGTCCATCCAGCCTGCTAGTTGGCAACAGGCTCCTTTCCAGGTTCACATACATCCCTGGCTGCCACTTTCCCAGGCAGGTTTTATGAATTGTTTCTTCTACGGCGGTAACTTTATGAACTCCTTCACCAGCAGATTCTACAGTAAGGCATACTCCATCATGAGACACACTTTGGTCTATAGCCAGGGAAGAGGAAAGGTCTGAAGCGATCCAATAACTTTTATTGGTTCCTGAAGAAGTAATTTCCTTGATATGACCCATGGTTTCTATGATTCCGGTAAACATTCCGCAAATTCGTCATTTTACATTTTATTTTGGAATAAACCGGCTTTCAGGCTTATATTTGCTCTCCTAAAAATCAATTAAAGAGTATTCATCATGCTGATTATAGATTCTAAAGACTGTGAAAACATTGATAAGGCCCTCAAGAAGTATAAAAAGAAATTCGAAAAGGCCAAAATCTTATTGCAGTTGCGTGAAAGACAATCTTTTATCAAGCCATCCATCAGACGTAGGAGCCAGGTTTTAAAGGCAGTTTACAAACAACAAATAGCAAGCGGAAAAATCGAGATATAGTTTTTGCCAACGGCAATCAATAGCATAGCTGCCTAGTTTTTATTACTTTGCAGCTATTGTTTTATGCAGCTTTCCCATCCTGTCATCCAACCTTTTCTTAATTACCTGAAGTTTGAAAAACGCTACTCCAGGCATACCATAACTTCTTACCAGACAGACCTCATTGCTTTTTTCGATTTTATGATCATGCAATATGGAGAGATACCACTGTTGCAAATCAACCATACTTATATCAGGAGCTGGCTGGCGGAATTGAGAGATATCGGGCTGACCTCAAAAAGCATCAACCGTAAGATTTCGACCTTAAAATCCTTTTTTAAATACTATCTCAGAACGGGTGAAATACGGCAAACCCCCATGACCAGGGTGGTGGTTCCGAAAAATGAAAAACGGCTACCCAGTTTTGTAGCAGACAAGGATATGGTTACCCTATTCGATCATGTTGAATTTCCGGACAGTTGGCAGGGGAGAACTGACCGGTTGTTATTATTACTATTTTACCATACCGGCATGCGGTTAAGCGAGGTGATCAATCTCCTGGATCATCAGGTCAATTATTCCGGTTATTCTATTAAAGTACTTGGTAAAGGGAATAAGGAAAGAATTATTCCTGTGCACCGGGAACTTATGAAGGATATCATTTCTTATCAAAAAGAAAAACGTAAAATTCTGGTTTATAGATTAGAGTTTTTATTACAAGATGAGAATGGAAAGAACCTCATGCCCAGGAAGGTATACACCACTGTAAAAAAATACCTTAGCCTGGTCACCACCATTGATAAGCGTGGACCCCATGTTTTAAGACACACGTTCGCCACACATCTCACTAACAATGGAGCGGATTTGAATGCGGTCAAAGAATTGTTGGGACACAGTAGTCTTGCCTCTACGCAGATCTATACTCACAATACCATTGAAAAGTTGAAAAGTGTGTACAAAAAAGCCCATCCTAGGCCTTAGTTGGATGTTTAGAATTAAACTTCAATTTTCTTTGATAAAAAATCAGATCATACTAACTTCATGCTGAGTATTTTCTCAAAAGTTCTTTAATTATTGTTTTATTTTTTAAATGCGATTTCTATGAAGATTACAATTCAGACAGTGCATTTTGATGCGGACCAGAAGCTTTTGGATTTTGTCTATAAGAAATTGGAAAAACTGGAGCAGTTTCATGACAGGATCATCCATGTAGACGTATTTTTAAAACTCGATAATGTAGTTCATAATATCAAAGACAAGATTGCGGAGATTAGGGTACGTGTACCCAGGTCTGAGTTTTTTGTTAAATCTACCAGTAAATCTTTCGAAGTATCTGTTGATGACTCCATTGAATCAATGGTCAGCCAGATTAAAAGAAAAAAAGAAAAACTTGCTGCATAAAGCAAAAATTTTCTTAGGAAGGTTCTTGCCATCTTTTCATAATTATTCAGGCTGAGGGAAGTCTCAGCCTGTCTGTCCTTTTTCACTGCATGCCTTCCAGAATGAGGTTGCTTTTTGTTCTAAAAGAAATTACGCTTTCCTTTTTTTTCAATTGTGTATTTAATGTACCTTCGCCTCCCAAAAAATTGGGTAGTTCTTTTTTTGTCTGTTCTATAAGAAAAGTAAAACTGTATTGATCGAATAACATCGAAATCAGTCAGTTTATCTAATCGATATAGGAAGACGCGAGAAATTGATAAAGACAGAAGGCAGGAAGAGTGGTAGGCTTGAATGCCACTTTAGCTCAGCTGGTAGAGCAACTGATTTGTAATCAGTAGGTCGTTGGTTCGATTCCGACAAGTGGCTCCAATAGTCCGAGTAGTCCGGATAAGCGTTCTGAAGAAAATTAGCAGTTCGTTTTTCGTATTTCTAACTTCGTACTTGTCGGGCAGGTTCCAGAGTGGCCAAATGGAGCGGACTGTAAATCCGCTGTCTTTCGACTTCAGAGGTTCGAATCCTCTCCTGCCCACGTTCTTTGAATAGGTTAAATGTTTTATGTTGAATGTAAAAGAGAATCTCATTCAACATTCAACATGAAATTAAGCGGAAGTAGCTCATTTGGTAGTCCGCCTCAGGCGGATCCAGG
>JANLYU010000204.1:0-13658 GCA_031365785.1 Flavisolibacter sp.
GTTTATACCTGGATAATCAATTACGGTGGTCGCTGAATGGTGGATTTTCAATGGGAAGGAACAGAGAGGTAAATTATACAACCAGGTATAATAAAAGTGTACCTATAAAGAATAATGACAAATACCTGCGCACTTACCGTACCTGGTTTGCTGAGGTGGGCTTCAGGCCTGCAATAAAAACGAAACATACATTTGGTGTTTCCTATTCATACGAAAATTTTGCAGATACCATATTCAAACTGAATCCGTTTTTTTCGCCGGGAAGTCATATTATCCGTTCACCGGAAATAACTTATCAACTTAGTTATAACGACGTTGATTTCATTCCTTATCCCAAAAAGGGATACCTGGGAGAGATCATCATCAGGAAAAAGGGGTTCAATCATCCCTTGAACCTTTGGCAAATGACGGTGAAAGGGTCCGGTACCTGGCCAGTAGGGTTGAATTATTTTGTCAATCTCAGAGCGGTAGGGATGGTGAAATTACCATTACGGCAATCGTATATGACACGCCAGTTTATTGGTAATGATGACCACTACCTGCAGGGTTATGAATATTATGTAATTGATGGGGTGGCCGGTGGATATACCAAGGCTACCCTTGCAAGACCCATTTGCAATACGCATCTAAAAATTCCATCCAAGCAACTTAAAAGGTTGAATTACATCCCCTTGAAAATTTATGCAAAGACGTTCGCGGATGCTGGTTATGTATACAGTAAAACTCCGGGAGAAAACCAGCTTACCAACAAAATCCTCTACTCAGGTGGTGTGGGGTTGGATATCGTGATCTTCACGGACTTCGTTCTCAAAATAGAATGGAGCTTTAATCGTTTAGGTGAAAACGGTTTATATTTACACAAACGCGATTATTTCTGATTTGTTTAGGTGATCAGTGGTGTTGCCAGTCTGTTACGATTTCCAACTGGCAGTGATCAATCAGAAGTCAAACGATCCGAAACTACGGATAGCAAAACTTACGCATTGAAGGTAGCCATTTATAGCAGGGTACTGGAACCAAACCAGCAAAAGGACATACAACATTTTTTTGATGAACTGGAACATGAAAAGATTGTCCCGGTTGTTTTCAAACCTTTTTTTAAAGAAATCAAAGCCCATCTGAACCTGCCTTCCGTTACAGAAACATTTTCGGGGAATGAAGACCTTACAGATGCCATTGATTTTGTGATCAGCCTTGGTGGGGATGGTACTTTGCTGGACATCGTGACACTGGTACGCGACAAAAATATTCCTGTAGTAGGAATTAATTTTGGCCGGTTGGGTTTTCTGGCGAGTATAGGCAGGGAAGAAATGTCTGCTGCGATTAAGGCGCTCGCCCGGCGTTCTTATATCATTGATAAAAGAACACTTATCCACCTGGATTCCAACATCCCTTTATTTAATGACGTGCCCTATGCACTCAATGAATTTGCCATTCATAAAAGGGATACTGCGCCCATGATCAAGATCCATACTTACCTCAATGGGGAGCTGCTGAATACTTATTGGGCTGATGGGCTGATTCTTGCCACACCTACAGGGTCAACCGGGTATTCTCTGAGTTGTGGCGGACCTGTTGTTTTTCCGGATGCCAGCAGCCTGGTGCTCACACCCATTGCCCCGCACAACCTCAATGTCAGACCCATCGTGATACCGGATAATACCATCATTTCATTTGAAGTGGAAAGCCGTTCCGATGATATGATCTGTGCACTTGATTCACGCAGGGAGATTGTTGAAAAAAATGTATTACTGGCGGTAAGAAAGGAAAATTTCATGATGAATTTGGTCCGCCTGAATGAAAATAATTTCCTTCAAACCTTGAGGAACAAACTTTCCTGGGGCCTGGACAAACGCAATTAATTTTTGCCTCCGATACCAAACCATAGTATTTTGCGTTAAGAATTGAGCGCTAAACCTATCGCAATATGAGACAATTTCTGGCCCTCCTGGTTATTTGCCTGCCACTTTCCATGGTAGCACAAAATGCCATCATTCAGGAAGGTGAATTCGGTTTTGGAATAGGAGCTGCACATTATTTTGGTGATTTGAACACCCGTGCCCGTTTCAACAGGCCAAAACCAGCTGCCAGCATCTTTTTCCGTAAAAATTTTGGAAATTATATAGCCCTGCGCATTGCGGGATCATTTTCTCAGCTGGGTTATTCAGATGTGTATAATACGCATAACGAATTCATGCGCAGACGGAACCTTAGTTTCAATACCAATATCTGGGAACTGGGGTTACAGGGCGATTTCAATTTTTACCGTTTTATGCCTGGAGACCCCGACTTCCGATTTACACCCTATGTAACTTTCGGCGCAAGCGTTTTCAATTATGATCCCTATGCCTATTTGAATAATACTAAATATTTTTTACGTCCCCTGGGTACCGAAGGTCAGGGAACCGATTCCACCTACAACCGTAAACAGTATAGCTCTATGGCTCTGGCCATACCTTTCGGGGTGGGTATCAAATACTCCATCAATGAACGTATTAATGTCGGATTTGAAGTGGTGCACCGGTTCACCAATACTGATTATTTAGACGATGTAAGTACCACGTATGTAGATCCGAATAATTTCCCTCCCAACCCGGATGGTTCGCCCAATGCAGCTCTCTTACTTTCAGACCGGTCTTATGAAACAGGAACTCCTATCGGGATCAAAGGAAGACAAAGAGGTAATAGCAGAAATAAGGATCAGTTTGTAACCGCTTTGTTGTATGTAAGTTTCAATCTACAGTCCTATAAATGCCCAACTTCCAATTAAGTGGATAGAAATTTCATGATCCCACACCTGAATTCTTAACCCTGTTCACATCAGTTATAACCCAGGATCCGGAAAGATCAAAAACGCAAAGTATTCCAGTGTTTAACAGGCAGAGTAAATCCTATCTTTATCAGCACATTGATTTTTATTACTTAGTCGATAGGAATGTCCACAGACCTTTTAGATCAGATAGACAAAAATCGGTTGCCCAGACATATTGCCATCATCATGGATGGCAATGGTAGGTGGGCCAAAGAACAGGGCCATGACCGGCTCTATGGTCATTTTCATGGAGTGGAAAGTGTGCGCAATATTGTGGAAGGCTGTGCTGAACTGGGAATAGGATACCTGACTCTTTACGCATTTTCAACGGAAAACTGGGACAGGCCACAGTATGAAGTAGTGGGTTTGATGGAATTGCTCGTTACCACAATCAGAAATGAAGTGGAAAGCCTGGATAAAAATAATATCCGGCTTCATGTCATTGGGGAACTAAGTATGCTTCCTGATTATGCCCGTAAGGAATTGAATGAGGCACTTGAAATAACGAAAAAAAACACCGGGCTCAACCTCATCATGGCCCTCAGTTACAGCGGAAGGTGGGAATTGCTCAACGCAGTAAAAAACATTGCCTGGGAAGTCAAAAATGGCCAACTTAAAATAGAAGAAATTGACCAGGATACCCTCCAGCAAAACCTTTCTACCAGTTTATTTCCCGACCCTGAACTGATGATCCGAACAAGTGGCGAATACAGGATCAGTAATTTTCTACTGTACCAGCTGGCTTATGCTGAATTGTATTTTACCAGCGTAAGGTGGCCGGATTTCAGAAAGAATAACCTGTATGAAGCCATTCTGGATTACCAGGGAAGGGAAAGGCGTTTTGGGAAAACAAGCGACCAGGTAGAAAGTTCATCTGAAAAACAGGGCCAAAGAAAATAATTTAAATCAACCCTGTCATTGATCTTTTCAATAAAATAAGCAAGGTGAAATGGGAAGGTTCCACCTGCTTACAGGAAGCAACATTTGATCTTCTCTTTTAACAAATCGGTTTGAAATTTACCGTTAATTTGCTTCCCAAACTGCGATTACCCATTGCTTTATTGACTGAATTTTAATCATGCAACGATTTTTATCCCTGGCTTTCTTTTCCATTTTAAGTGCATTTTCTTACGTTTCCATGGCACAGGATACTTCCAAAGTAACTTCAGTGAATCCAGATCTGCAGGCACTTCAAAATGCAAAAGTTCCCAAAGAACATATCATCCGTTCTATCAGCGTCAGTGGCATCACTACACTTGATACCGCCATTGTACTTTCAATTTCAGGTTTGCAATTGGGTGATAAGGTGATGATACCCGGGTCTGATGTTTTTGCAAAAGCCATCACCAATTTGTGGCGCCAGCGTTTTTTTAGTAATGTTCAGATTTACATTACGGCTATACGGGATAATTTTATTGACCTTGAGCTCAATGTCATTGAACGCCCTAAGTTGGGAAGTTTCCAGTTTGTTGGTCCTAAAAAATCTGAAAGGGATGAACTCCAAACGAAAATCAATCTGGTCAAGGGTACGATCATTACAGAAAATACAAAAAGAAACGGAAGGGATATCATAGAAAAATACTACCGGGATAAGGGCTTTATGAATGTGAAGGTGTTCATCGAAGAAAAACCAGATCCTACATTTACCAACGCCAATTCACTGACCTTCCAGGTAGACAAGGGAAATAAGGTTAGGGTCAATGAGATCAACTTTTATGGTAATGAAACTGTGACTGACATCAAGTTGAAAAAACAAATGAAGGGCACCAAGGAAATGAGCAAAGTCACACTTCACCCTTCCCAAAATCCAAGCCCCTATGGAACAAATGAAAGAATGTCATTTCATGAATATATCAGTGACCTTGGATTTCTTTCACCCAGTAAAACAAAAAATTACCTGGATCCCTATTTTCGCCTGAAACTTTTTGCGAGTGCAAAATTTGATCAGAAAAAATATGATGAAGACAAGTTAAAAATTCTTGGTTATTATAATTCCCTGGGCTTCCGCGACGCGCAGATAGAATCAGACACCCAGTATTATAATAAGGAACAAAACCTGCAGGTAGACCTCAAAATCACTGAGGGTAAAAAATATTATTTTGGCAATATCGGATGGAAAGGAAATACCAAATACACCGATTCACTTCTCTCTGCGATTCTCGGGATCCGCAAAGGTGATGTGTATAATATAGACATCCTCAACAAGAGGCTTGGAAAAGGCGGCGCGGAAGGAGGTGATATCGGAAGCCTTTATCAGGACGAAGGTTATTTATTTTTCAATGCGGATCCTGTTGAAACTGCCGTATACAACGACACCATCGACTATGAGATCAGGCTGAGAGAAGGTACTCAGGCACGTTATAAAAATATCAACATCACCGGCAATGAAAAAACAAAGGACTATGTCATCCGTCGCGAGCTCAGGACGATGCCTGGTGAATTATTCAGCCGCACCGATATGATCCGTTCTCAAAGAGAGCTGGCAGCCCTTTCTTATTTCAACCAGGAAAAAATTAATCCTGATATTGTACCCAATCAGGAAGATGGCACCGTAGACGTGACCTGGCAACTGGAAGAAAAATCTTCTGACCAACTTGAACTTTCCGCCGGTTGGGGAGGTGGGGTTGGATTAACAGGAACCCTGGGGGTTACCTTCAACAATTTCTCTCTTAAAAATATTTTCAATAAAAAGGCCTGGGATCCATTGCCTCAGGGCGATGGCCAAAAACTGAGTCTCCGATATCAATCTAATGGAAGAGCCTACAGTTCTTATAATTTTTCATTTACCGAACCGTGGCTGGGAGGAAAGAAAAGAAATTCCCTCACAGTGGCACTTTACCACAGTAAATTCTCCAACGCATATGATTACAGGACGGGTACTTTTGATAAAGCGAAATCGGATACCAATTACTTAAAAACTTCAGGTGTTTCTGTGTCACTGGGAAAGCAGTTGAAGTGGCCGGATGATTTTTTCAGCCTGGTCTATTCACTGAATTATACCCGTTACAGCCTGCGCAATTATCCCATTTTCCAGGGTCTCAGCGATGGTACCTCTACCAACGTAAGTTTCAAGATTGGCCTGCAGCGATCTTCTGTTTATGATCCTACTTTCCCTCGTAGTGGTTCCAGTTTTACTGCCAGTGTACAGCTCACGCCACCTTACTCTGTGCTGAATCCTGATCTTCTTACATCCGGTAATCCTTATAAAAATCCTGAATACCACAAATGGCGTTTCAACTCAGAATGGTTTGTGCCAATAGGAAAACCGATGGGAACAGACAAGAACCGTCAATTTGTTTTAAAGATGGCCGCCAAATTCGGATTTATGGGCCGCTACAACCGCAAGCTTGATTTTTCTCCGTTTGAGCGTTTTCAGTTAGGTGGAGATGGATTGACGAACAGCTACGGCCTTCTTGGATATGATGTGATTTCCCTAAGGGGGTATCCTGTTTTTGATAATTCGGATCCATCTATTAACAATCCGGATCAAACAAGTGCTAACCGGTTTTTTACAATTTTCAATAAATATTCACTGGAATTAAGGTATCCACTGGTAACGAATCCAAGCAGTACCATTTATGCCCTCACCTTTTTTGATGCGGCTAATGGATGGTATTCTTTCAAAAACTACAATCCATTCAAGTTGCGCAGGACTGCAGGTGTAGGTATGCGTTTCTTCCTGCCGATGTTTGGATTACTGGGATTTGATTATGGTGTAGGACTCGACAGAATCCAGCCCGGAAGCCAAAGCAGGTTGAAAAATGCTACCAAGTTCACCTTTATGCTGGGTTTTGAACCTGAATAATGCAGCGTACATTTTATTTTATTATTAAATAATAATTTATGAAAAGGGTTTTTCTAGTTGCCGCCTTCAGCATGATGCTGGCAGTTTTCGCACAGGCTCAGAAATATGCCATTATTGATACCCGTTATATACTCGACAAAATGCCTGATTATAAAACCGCTCAAAAACAATTGGATGATTTGGCAGGTGTATGGCAACGGGATATAGATAATATGCAAAAGGATTTGGATAAGATGTACCGGGACTTTGACGCCGAACAGGTGATGCTCAGCGAAGAGCTGAAAACCAAAAGGCAGGATCAGCTTTTTATCAAAGAAAAAGCGGTACGCGACCTGCAACGCCAGCGTTTTGGATTTGAAGGAGATCTTTTCAAAAAAAGACAGGAGCTGATCAAACCCGTGCAGGACAAAGTTTACAATGCAGTTCAAAAATTAGCTGTCCAGCGAGGATATGATTTCATCCTGGATAAAAGTGAAGGAATTACGGTTATATTTGCCGACCCAAAACTTGAAAAGAGTGATGATATCCTCAAAGAACTGGGCGTTAAATAAGTAAAACATTTGCAAAATGGTTGAATTCATACAACCAAAATCATCAAAAAACGATCATACATAAACACCACAAAAAAATTTCATGAACAAGATTAAAATGTTACTAATTGCAGCTGTTATCGTTGTTTCAACCAGTACTGCAATGGCTCAAAAAGCGGGCTATATCAGTGTGGATCAAGTTCTTGGTATCATGCCGGATGCGGCAAGGATAGATACTTTTATGCAAAGATTTCAGACGGATAGTATCAATTCAGAATATGTAAGTCTTTTCGAACAGTACAAATATTATGACAGCCTTCTGACTAAAACAGATACTACTAAAATGCCTACTTCACTTCGTAAAAAATACCACGAAGACAGGGATAATGTGGCTTATCAGGTTCAGAATTGGCAGGCTATTGCTCAAAATGCTTACCAGGCTAAACAAAATCAAATGCTCCAACCTGTATACTTAAAGGTGATCAATGCTATCCAGAATGTGGCTAAAGAAAAAGGTTATTCTTATGTGTACGACAAGGCCGGCCTTATCGTCGCTCCTCCAGGTGACGACCTGCTACCAGCAGTAGCACAGAAACTAAATATCAAAATTCCACCGAATACACCCACTGGTCTCAAATAATTCTGATCCCCCCGTTCAACGGGGGGATTTTTTTTACAAGTACCACATCCAATATTCCATCATTCTCTCTACCTCAATACCAAATATCTTTACGGTCATGGGACCTATCGGCGTATTTGATTCTGGTTACGGCGGACTTACCGTTTTGCGAGCAATTGTTGACCGCTTACCAAATTATGATTACATCTATCTGGGAGATAATGCCAGGTCGCCCTATGGAACCAGGAGCTTTGAAACAGTGTACCGCTATACACTGCAATCGGTAAAATGGCTGTTGCTGCAGGGATGTCCTTTGATCATCATCGCTTGTAACACGGCATCTGCCAAAGCCCTTCGCACGATTCAGCAAAAAGATCTTCATGAACTTGATCCGGAAGCCAGGGTACTGGGTGTTATCCGGCCCACTACAGAAGTGATCGGAAAACAAACTACCACCAATAACATTGGCATCCTGGCTACTAACGGCACTGTGCAATCGGGGTCGTACCTGATTGAAATTCAGAAATTCTTTCCGGGTATAAAGGTGGAACAGGAGGCTTGTCCCATGTGGGTGCCACTGGTAGAAAATAATGAGCACGAAAATGAAGGGGCAGATTTTTTTATTCAGAAAAACATTAATAATATCTTATCCAGGAATTCAAGCATTGATACCCTGCTGCTGGCCTGTACCCATTATCCGTTACTGAAAAAAAGAATAGAAAAACTCCTTCCACCGCATGTTACCCTGTTGTCTCAGGGAGAGATTGTTGCAGAAAGCCTGGAAAACTACCTGAAACGTCATGAGGAGATCGAAAGTAAACTATCAAAACAAAGGAAAATTATTTTTAATACCACAGATTCTGTTACTGATTTCGATAAGAAGGCCAGTATTTTTTTTGGCGAAAATGTTACTTCCCGGCATGTAGACCTAGTTTAAACTAAAGCCACCAGTCAGCCCTTGCCTGCAGTTTCAGTTGTATATAAATACCTAACAATGAATGAATTCACTTCTTATTCTGTCTAAAAGTATCTGCTTGTATTTAACAACTTCTGCTAAAAATCAAAAACTGAAACCCAAAAATCTCGCATTCACCCCTTACCTTTGCCGTCCTTTCAGATAACCGATGCGCGCACAGGTAATTGAGGTTATTGAACAAGGGGAAAATAATTAGTATGAAACGTACATTTCAACCACATACGCGACGCCGCAAAACGGTTCATGGTTTTCGTAAACGGATGCAAACTGCCAATGGAAGAAAAGTTTTGGCCAGCAGACGGGCAAAGGGTCGGCATAAGTTAACTATCAGCGACGAGAGAAAATTGAAATAATCAAACTTATTTAAATTGCCCTGTCCAGCCGTACGTGTTGGACGGGGCTTTGTTATTTTACACCGATGGTGAAACGCTTTGGATTCGGAAAAGAAGAAAAACTTACCAGCCAGCGGCAGATCGATGATCTGTTTGCCAATGGGAAGAAGTTGTCTGTATTTCCGATCACCGTGAGTTACCAGTTTTTTGTAAATGGGGAGTTGGTTGTTTTGAAAACCGGAGTTACAGCACCGAAAAAAAATTTCAAAAAAGCAGTGGACCGAAACAAAATCAAAAGATTGTTGCGTGAGTCCTACCGGTTGCAAAAGGCAGTTCTTCTGCAAGCGATGAAGGATCGTGGCTGTAATGGAAGGGTATTTTTTATTTACTCCGACAAAACCATCCATTCTTTTGAAAGTATACTGGAAGCCATGAAGCAATGTTTGATCCGGCTGCAGCAAAAATTACCCACATGAAGTTTATTCTGAAGGTGCTGGCACTTCCATTTATTGCACTGATTAAATTATACCAGTGGATCATTTCACCATTGATCGGACCCAAATGCCGCTTCACGCCCACGTGTTCACACTATGCACTACAAGCTTTCCGGAAACATGGTGTTCTGAAAGGGCTTTGGCTCAGTGCGAGGCGTATTAGTAAATGTCATCCCTGGGGAGGACAGGGATATGATCCGGTTCCTTAAATTATTATAAATGTTAGATGATAAATGCTGAATGAAAGGTCTATTTAACACGAACCTATTCAACATTTAGCATGTATCATTATTTTGAAGCCTTATCGAAATGTTCAGCCACTTTTTTCCAATTGATGACATTCCAAATATGAGTTAGGTATTCAGGTCGGCGATTCTGGTATTTCAAATAATAAGCGTGTTCCCATACGTCAATACCAAGTACAGGATGACCCTTAACTTCAGCTACATCCATCAAGGGGTTATCCTGGTTAGGGGTTGAACTTACTTCCAGTTTTCCATCTTTTACAATGAGCCATGCCCAACCGCTACCGAAACGCGTGGCACCTGCTGCCGCTATTTTTTCTTTGAGTGAATCCAGGGAACCGAAGGCCTGATTGATGGCATCGGCTAGTTTACCGGATGGTTGTCCACCTGCATTGGGTCCCAGTATTTCCCAGAAAAAACTATGGTTCCAGTGACCGCCTCCGTTATTGCGCACTGCAGGAGAGATCTTTCCGGCAACGGCCACCAATTCTTCTATACTTTTATTTTCATGTTCAGTACCAGCAATTGCTTTATTGAGGTTATCAATATAGGCCTGGTGATGTTTGTCGTGATGTATCTGCATGGTGGCAGCGTCAATATGTGGTTCCAGTGCATTGAATGCGTAAGGAAGAGGAGGAAGCGTAAATGCCATAACTACAAGTTTATTGTTTCATCAGAATTTGATGCGGGTAAAGGTACAACGTTCTGGATGCACCTGGTCTCAAAAGACGGTAAGGGAAGAGATCATTTTCTTTTAGAAATAAAAAAATTTTTCATCAGTGTGGCACACTGATCAGCCAAAATACCCTTAGTGAGTTCTGTTTTAGGGTGGAATGGCCATTGCTTACCGGTAACACGCAGGTATCCGTTTTTTTCATCTGCAGCACCATAAACTATTCTTCCCACCTTGCTCCAAAACAGCGCACCAGCACACATCAGGCAGGGCTCCACAGTGATGAATATAGTGGCACCGGTAATGTATTTGCTACCCAAATAATTGAAGGCGGAAGTGAGCGCCAGGATTTCCGCATGCGCGGTTGGGTCGCACAATTTTTCTACCTGGTTATACGCCCTGGCAATAATCTTTCCACTCATTACAATGATTGCGCCCACAGGCACCTCCTCTTCATCAAAAGCCAATTGGGCCTGAACAAGTGCCTGGTGCATATAGTCTTCATCGTTCATCAGAACGAAGATAGAATGGATTAAGGGTGTTCGGTCGCTTGGAGCACAGCAATACCTCCAGGTGCGGAATGATTTTGGGTATGCCATTGAAAAAAACCATATCTCATAAGGTTGATTAACTTAAAAAAATTATTTTTAAAAAATTACGCCCTTCATGGACAACAGAAAGATTGAGATCAAGCCTGCTTCGAAAGAAGATGCGGTGTTGGTGGCAGACCTAAGCCGGCAAACCTTTTACGAAACTTTCTCACCTGACAACACACCGGAAAACATGCATCAGTTTCTTGAGGAGCAGTTTACCAGGGGTAGGCTGATACTGGAAGTCGGGGCGAGGAACAATTATTTTTTGCTGGCCACCCTGGAAGGGAAAACAGTGGGTTATATCAAATTGCGTAATAGTGATTCTCCTTTGTTTCCAGGGAGTAAAAATGCCATGGAAGTAGCCCGGTTGTACGTGATATCCGGCATGATTGGAAAAGGAGTTGGTAAGGCCCTGATGCAAGCTGCCATTAACCTGGCTGTTGAAATGCACAAGGAATTTCTTTGGCTGGGTGTGTGGGAAAAGAATCAAAGAGCCATTGATTTTTATACCCGCTGGAACTTTGAAAGATGTGGAGAAACAGATTTTCTGTTGGGTAATGAGGTACAAAAGGATTGGCTGATGCGGAAAAAACTAGTCTGAATGTTTTTGAAATCCTCCTGCCGCCTGACCCATAAGTGGCTGCATAAGAGTTCTTACCTCATGATCTTTTTGAATAAATTTAATTTTCCTTTAAACGGTGGGTATTTAATCTTAGGATCAAACCAGGTTGGAGTTTTTAAAATGGACTTATGATGACTGAAAACATCAAAGGAAAACTTTCCATGATAAGCACCCATTCCACTATTGCCCCTTCCTCCAAATGGAAGATGGATGTTGGTGAGATGCCAGCTGGCATTATTAATGCATCCTCCTCCAAAGGCTACCTGGTCAATCCATTGTTTTTCTTTTGCGCTACTTTTAGTGAACACGTAGAAAGCCAGGGGATCAGGGTTGCGGTTGATTATTTTTTTTGCCTCTTCAAAAGTGGCAAAAGAGATCACCGGCAGAATCGGGCCAAAGACTTCATCGCTCAATAAGTCGGAATCCATAATCACCTCGTCAAGGAGTGTCGGTTGAATGTAAAGCTTGCTGATATCATGGTTGCCGCCAAAAACAATTTTTCCTTTTCCCAGATATTGAATCAGGCGATTGAACTGTTTTTCATTGATCACCCTTCCGTAATCGAGACTGGATAGGGGATCCGCGGTAAAAAAATCCTGTATATACCGGCTTAACTCCAAAAGCAGTTTTTCCTTAATGCTTTCATGTACCAGCAAATAATCGGGAGCTACACACATCTGACCCACATTGGAAAATTTGGTCATAGCGATCCTTTTAGCAGCTACTGAAATATTGGCATCACTTTCCACCACACATGGGCTTTTTCCTCCCAGTTCCAGCGTTACGGGGACCATTTGTTTCGCTGCCATTTCATAAATCATTCTTCCCACCTGTGTACTTCCTGTATAAAAAACATGATCGAACCGGAAACTGTTCATCATCAAGGGCACAACTGTTGCTCCTTCTCCCGCCTGGTAAAATACATAGTGAGGAGAAAAAGTCTGACGGATGATTTTTTCCATCAAAGCTGCAGTGGCAGGAGCCACCTCACTGGGTTTTAATACTACACAATTGCCAGCAGCCAGTGCACCTACCAAAGGGGTCATCAGTAACTGGAACGGATAATTCCAGGGGCCAATGATCAGGACTACGCCAAGCGGTTCTTTATAAATAAAACTCCGACTGGGAAAATTGAGCAGGTTGGTGGCAACGCTGTCCCGCCGCATCCATTTTTTCAAATGCCGGAGTGTATAATTGATCTCTGCGATCACAAACCCCACTTCAGTCACCCAGCACTCTTCAGGACTTTTTCTGAGGTCAGCATAAAGCGCAGCATATAACTCCTTTTCATGCTGAAGAATCGTTTTTTTCAATGCGATGAGCTGTTCTCTTCGAAATTCATATGGACGTGTAACCTGGCTGGTAAAAAATTCCTGTATCGGTAGCAAATGCTCCTTCATGGTACAAAGAAAAGCTTTGCCTGGGTTTCCTGACAGCTTCACCCATTCTTTTCATTTCCTTCCAGTTGCCGGCTATAGTTCCCAATGAACTGATTGAATAGGTTCAACGCTCCTGTGTTGTCGGGGCAATCCCTAAATTTGATGATTAAATTACTGCATGCACATTCACAAAGAAGGTAATCAAACCATTTTGGTCAGTATTGTAATAGTGGCCGTGGTTGTATTATTGACTGTTTTACTGATCATGCCCCGGTATCCTGTTTTAGGTTGGATCATCGCCCTTTGTATTGCAGGCCTGCTGATATTTATTCTTTCATTTTTCAGGATACCCAACAGGGATTATATAGTTGGCGAGGATGTCATTGTATCGCCCTGCGATGGTACCGTGGTGGTAATAGAAGAAGTGGATGCGGATGAATATTTTAAAGACAAAAGACTTCAGGTATCCATTTTCATGAGTCCACTGAATGTGCATGTGAATAGAAATCCTGTCAGCGGTGAAGTTTTATATAGCCAGTACCATCCTGGCAAATACCTGGTAGCCTGGCATCCTAAAT
>JANLYU010000219.1:0-14286 GCA_031365785.1 Flavisolibacter sp.
AAAACTTTTTCAGTTCAATTGCAAACAAAGGTGGAAGAAAGAACAAAGGAACTGGAAGAGGCCAATGACAGGTTGCAAAGGTCTAATTCAGACCTTGAACAGTTTGCCTATGTAGCTTCTCATGACCTTCAGGAACCATTAAGAAAGATTCAGTTATTCAACACTTACCTGCTCGACAAATTTGAACTTCCAGCCGAAGCAAGAAAATTCGCAGAAAAAGTAAATGAGGCTTCAAAAAGAATGGTAGGTCTTATCCGGGATCTACTGGAATTCTCAAAACTTTCCCAACTGTCCCTGCGTGCAGAAACCGCTGATCTGAATGCAATAGCACATCATGTATTATCAGATTATGAATTGCTGCTGGAACAAAAAAAAGTCACGGTTCAATGTGATCCGCTTCCTACAATTGATGCAGTTCCCATCCAGATGAATCAGTTGCTTTTTAATTTGATTGGTAATGCGTTGAAATTTACCAGAAAAGGGATTTCACCGGTGCTCATCATCAGCGCCCGCCAACTTGGCGCAGAACAAATGCAATGCTATTCTCAACTGGATCCCGATCGGGAGTATGTTGAAATTATGATCCGTGATAATGGAATTGGATTCAAACAGGAATATGCTGATAAAATATTCAATATATTTCAAAGGCTCAATGATCGCACTTTGTTTGGCGGATATGGAATTGGATTAGCTATTTGTAAAAAGATCATTAACAATCATTCAGGGCTTATTTTTGCAACTGGAGAACCTAACCTGGGTGCTTCTTTTCATATCATCCTCCCTACAAAAAGAAATAAAAATTAAATGGTTATGACAACAATAGCACCATTGGAAAACGAAGCCAAACGGCTGGAGGCGCTCAAAAAGTTTGATATCCTGGATACACCCAGAGATGGTAGCTATGACCGCATTACGGCCCTGGCTGCAATGATATTCAAAGTACCTATTGCTATAATCAGCCTTGTAGATACAGACAGAATCTGGTTCAAGTCTCATTTTGGACTTCCTGTTCATCAAATCAACAGAGAGCCAGGGCTATGTGCTTCCGCCATTCTTTCTCCCCATCCATATATTATTGAAAATGCAGTGGAAGACCCCAGAACACTTACCAATTCTCTGGTGGCGGGTGAATTTGGATTAAAATTTTATGCTGCAGTTCCTTTGCAGACAGAAGATAATTATAACCTGGGTACGCTATGCATTATTGACAAAGCACCACGGTCATTTTCAAAGGAAGAAACAGAAGTGCTGGAAACCCTTGGAAAAATAGTTATGGATGAAATGGAAATGCGACTTGCTTTGAGAAATACTGTAAATACCATCAAACATATTTCGGCTGATATAAGTGGTCAGTTAACAGCTACCATAAAAAATATGGATACCGGTTCCGTCAGGGATGAAAAAGAAAAGATCCTGTCTTACCTCGATGATTCCAGACTGTTTATGCAGAATCTTGAAAATCAATTAAACCACCTGAGCTGAGTTCGGAGTGATTTCAAAGAATAAAATTATTGATACTCTGGTCATGTGGTTACTAATTCTGTAATCTATGTATGGGATAGATTAGATATCATTCTCACAAATTATTTTTCCCATTAAGCATCACCACCTGATCTCCTATTTTTTTGACACTAGATTGAGGATCTTTTTTTGTTGAAAAAAGGATCAGGTCAATGGTTTTTCCAAGATTACTGGTTTGGGGAAAGTAATCGCTTAAATCGAAGTCCACTTTCAAATCTGCATATAGGTGGTTGTTTTCTTTCCAAACCCTGCCCTCTCCTATCAAACGGATCGGACCATCATTTAAAAAAATACCTACTTCTGAAATGAAGTTCAAATTGCAATTCATAGTAATCAGAACTTTTTTATATTCGGTCATACACCTTGAAAATATAAAAAAATCCGTAGGGTAAAAAAGAGCTATTTCCTGTTAAGTGTTATTCCCTAGATATGATCTGTTATTGTTTAGCACTTGAATTTCCCTTTCTCCTTCCCAGCATTTTTTTGACCATCATTTTTACATAAACCGCCAATGGGAGTTCCAGGTTTTCAGTTTGATCCAGCCTCCTGGCCAGGATCGTATAAAGATCAGGGTGAACGATATGATGCATTTCGCTTTGAGGTAACGGAGTTAGTGATGGAGCAGGATCTTGTTGACAAACGAAAAAAATATTTTGTTTATACCAGTAAGGTATGTCCGGGTCGTTCCAGATCGATGGCCGGATCACATCATAAAAGTGGAAACCATGTTTCATAAATTTTGCTTCCCAGTAAGAAGGCCATTGTTCATTCACATGATTGATGCCTCCCTGAAAGGGAACTGCTGCTGAAAAAAGAATCCGCCTGCTGAAACGAACAAGATTGGAAACCAGGAGGTCAGCAGCATCAGGGTTCAGGTGTTCTGCCACTTCGAGACATACAGCGAGGTCGTAGGTAGTATTAAAATTTTCAAAAGACAAATTTTCCAGGTCCACTTCTGCGAATTCTTCTTCACGGATATGATTCAAAAGCTTACTTCGATCCACCCAATGACCATCCAGGCCCAGGACCTCAGTTACGCCCAGGTCTTTGAACACTTTTAAAAATGTTCCTGTTCCGCATCCCACATCTATTACACTAAGGGGTTTGAAAAGATTCAAAACTACAGGTACAATTTTCTGTGGTGCTACCAGATTATGTACAGTTTCTTCATAATGATACTTAGGAGGTTTTGCATTACTTTTCATCATGCAGGTTGAAGCATAAAGATAGGAAGCGGGTGCTCCAGATGCAGCTATTTAGCTTGGCTTAATAGATTTTTGCCAGGGCACCAGCCAGATGAGGTTAGAATTTGTAATGGATAAGAAATAAAAAAGCAGGTGCCTGAGGCACCCGCCTTTTATGATGAGATAATTATTCAATGGAACATAAGTGAGAAGCAATCCAGGAATCAATAATATTGGCAGCATTTCTTACCTGCGGATTACCTGTTGGTAAATTATTAGGATCAAGCTTACCCTTTGTACTCAACCAGTCTTCTATGGTAAGAATTGATGAAGACAGGATGGGGCTCAATTCATATTTTGTATTACTTAGTTTGATTGTAGCCACCCGCATGAAAGCATACTTAGAATCCGCGTCACCGATTGTATTCGCAATGGCTCTGGAATCCTGTTCATTATAGGTAAACCCGCCTACAGTTACCGATGTTCTCCAGGTCAGTGAATTTGGACTTGCAGGATTAACCCAGAAATAAGTATCTACGTTATTAGAACAAAGATTCACTGGTTCTAACGTTGCTGCTGATAAAGTACAACCGGCATCGACGTAATTCATAAACGTTCCCCAGCTTCCCTGCGCCGTAATCCTATTTCCATTACATCCATCTCCCCATCCCGTCTGGGCATCCAACTGCGCTCCATTATTCCCAATTTTAACCAGTGAGCAATGTGCCGCTACTGCATAGCCATCATCAAGACCATCTATGACAAAAGTGTATTTCTGAACATTATAAGGCGCCAAAAATGTTTTAGTAAATGGAAACTGACCAGGTACTGGATTTCCCGATCCATTTACCGGGATCAAAGGTTGCTCGCCTGCAAAAAGATGAATCTCCTTAAAATACCATAAATTTTTCAGGGAGTAGGTTATATAAGTTCTACCATTGATGGCTGTTTGTACTGCCACTTCGCCTACATTCATGGTTTGGCCTGCACAGATAGGAACAGTTTTGGCGGAGCAAAATGTAAGATTGGTGAGATCGGCACCCAGGTCGCCAATAACAGTTTGTTCCAGGTGTCCCTTTGATACAGTTGTACCCTGGTTGATGGGTGAATTGGAATGTTGGTCTGTTATAATGTTATCGGTATCCTTTTCGGCATTACCTGCAGTTTTACTGCACGATACATTGAGAACGGAAAGGCAGGCGCAAAGAATGACAATGAAGTGAATCTTTTTCATGATAGGTACATTAGATTAGTAAATGTGTTATTCACTAAATATTGGTAATCAGGCAACTGATTTCTTTCAGTGACACACTGAAGGAATTTTAGTAATACCTCTTACAAAAGTGGTTAGAAAAATTTTGAATTCAAAGTACCCTTAAAGTATATTTCGTTTTATAATAAGTATAAGTACGACTTATAAAAATTCTTAATGATACATCAAGACGAAGAATTTCTAATTGTTTATCTTTTGAATGAATGTATTTCAACAGCTTTGAGATAGTTGTAGCCTGACTTGTTACTGGGACTGTTGGGTGAGCTTGAGAAGGTTCATGTCCCCCTCTCTGTTTCCTGGAGTTGAAAGCAGCAGGAATCCTTTGCGGCTTTTCAATGAAAGCATCTTTACAAGTATTAATAAGTATAATTATGTTTGACCGGAAGCAGGATGGTGAAAAGAGCACCTTCTCGTTCTTTACCACTTGCTGAAATGGTTCCCTGATGTCGCTCCACAATATTCTTACACAGGGTTAAACCCAATCCGGTGCCTTCATATTCTGCACGGGAATGCAGACGAATAAAGGTGTTGAAGATTTTTTCTGCATTCTCCTGGTCAAACCCGATGCCATTGTCCTGTTGGATGATCTGGATATAATCCCCCTCATGAAGATTATTTTCAACCTTTTCAACATCAGAAAGAAGTTTGCAGAGTATCGAAATGACTGGCCGCACGCCCGTCCTCGAAAATTTCAATGAATTGATAATAAGATTATAAAATAACTGGTAGATCAAAAAATGAATTCCTTCAAAAGGCAAACAACCATCGAAGTCGATCACGGCTTCCTTTTGTTCAATCATTAACTCCAGGTCTTGTTGTATTTCACCGATGATCTGTGCCAGGTCAATAATACTAAAAGGATCATCACTGTTATTTACGGTGGAATAATTTAAAACGCCTTCCACCATATTGTTCAGGCGGTCTGCCGCATCTATTACTTTATGAATATATATTTTTGCCTGCTCATTGAGCTCACTACCATATTCACTTTCCAGCCTGTCGGTATACACTTTGATTTTTCTTACCGGTTCTTTCATATCATGGCTGGCTACATGGGCAAACTGCTCTAATTCCCTATTGGATTTTTCAATTTCAATTCTTTTGCGCTCCAGCTCCAGCTCATTCATTTTTTGACTGGTAATATCTCTAATAAAAGCAATGAAAGACACATCGCCTTTCTGTCTGACCATGGAGATGGTTAGGGATATATAAAATATCTCACCGGTTTTTTTCAACGCGGTAATATCAATTGTTTTATTGAGCACATGGGCTTCACCCGTAGACAAGTACCGCTTCATCCCCTGTTCGTGCGCCTGACGGTATTCCGAAGGAATGATGATATTGGAAAGGTATGCTCCCACTACTTCTTCAGCTGTCCAACCAAAAATATCTTCCGATTTTGGATTCCAAAAGGTGATCCTGCTTTCCCTGTCTATGACGATAACCGCGTCAGGTGCAGAAATCAATAACTGCTGCTGGTTCCTTTCCCGTTCTTTCAATTCTTCAGTATACTGCTGCAGTTGCCATTCATTACGTAGCCTGGTGGTGATGTCTCTAAAAATCCCTCTTGTATAAATAGGAATTCCATCCTTTACCTTCACGGATACGGAACCTTCTACGTGAACTTTTTCACCTTTCTTGGTATTCAGTGTAACCGTTATGATATTTCCGGGAATCTGTTCCTTAATCAAATGCTCCCTGTATTCCCGAAATCTTTCTCGATCGGATTCATCGACAAAATCATAGATCGGTTTATTTTGTATTTCATCCTGGCTAAACCCAAGCAGTTGCATCCATGACCTGTTTACATAAACAAGTGTGGCGTCTATATTGGCAAAATAGATAAGGTCATGCGCATTATCGAACAGGTCTTTATACCGTTCTTCGCTTTCTATTTCTTTATTAGAAGAAGGATCCAAATCCATCAGATTAAAAAATAATGGCGGAAGTTACTAGTTTACCTGTTCAATCTGATATTTTGATCTACATCTGAAATATAGAAGCAGAACCACTTTGTAATAGGATCTACTTCTTTAAAAAAAAACCCCGCATAGCGGGGCTTTTCTGAAATGATGGAAATTATTCCTTTTCTTCTGCAGCCTGATAATTGATATTATTCTCAGCTATATCGGTTAGTAATAAATCTGTTTCTTTCTCCTCGGCGAGAGTCACTTCTAACAATTCTGCCGCTTCAGAGTATCCCAGCGTAATGGCAAGTTGCTTCAGTCCGCCATAAGTAGCGATTTCGTAATGCTCCACCTTCTGAGCAGCCAAAATCAGTCCTACGTCCCGAGTAGAGGTTTCTTCATCTGTGTCTTCAATAATGCCTTCTGCTTCTTTGATCAGACCTTCAATGGCTTCGCACTTTTTCCCCCTCGGTTTCTCTTCCAGTATCTCAAAAACCTGTTCCAGCCGAGTGACCTGCTGTTTAGTCATGGTAAGGTGGTCATTAAAAGCATTTTGCAGGGTATCTGAGGTAGCCGCTTTTTTCATTTTTGGCAAGGCTCTGACAATCGCTTTTTCTGCATAATAAATATCTTTCAGTGAGTCCAGAAATAATTCCTGAAGCAAGGAATCACCAGCCCCTGCTCCCGCATTTTTTGCATTGTTGCTTGATTTTGATGCTGACTTTGCCATAATTGTGTTTTTATATACTGCAATGCACAAACAATTATGCCTGAATTTTTATGGAAAAAAAACTCATTTTTATAAGTAAAACTTCTAAATCTGTAGAAAGAATTTCTCGATGTCTCATTCCTCAATAACGGATAAGTGAGGTGTTCTCTTTGAACATGCCAGCCACTTCACGATTGGATATGGATCAGCTTGACCTGGATAGGTGTACCCATAGGGAAAGAAATCAAAAGGTCCGGTCCAGCTTTTTCAGGAGATGGAAATGTTTCTTTGATATTTTTAAAAAATTCAACCCTTTCCAAAAACCCCAGTACGGAACTCCCAGTTGGTGATTCAACCTGGATATCCTGTACAGTATATTCCAGTGTTGCAAAATAATGTAATAGGCCTGGAATATATTATTGCCATTGCCATAGACATGGTGTGGCTCGGCACCACTTCCATTGTATTCCAAAATGGAGAGATTGATCCCTTTTTTAAGGTCTTCTACCGAATTGCATTTGATGTCGTACCGACCGTAGTAAAAACTACCTGAATAATGGCTAAGCCTATCAAATACCTGTAACAAATTGTCATCCTTTTCTTTTTCTAAACTTACCATTCTGCCACCCCTGCTCAGATTAGCCACCCAGGCTAAACGAAAAACCTCTCCCTTTGGTATCACTACAGCGAGGCGGTTACGGTGTTTGTACCTCCATTCTTCGGCCTTGAAACTCGGTTGGGCCTCCAAGCCTGTCATCAATTCATCCAAAGTAGAGGTTCCATCACCAGTCACCTCCAGCATTTCCTTTTTTACAAATCCCGTAATCGTTCCCTTTTCACTATTGGGAAACCTATAATAAAAAACGCTGACTTCGAGCGGATACTTTACCAGCTCCTGGATAATGTAAGTAGACGGTACGATCTGGTGGTATTTTTTTAATTCCTCTTCATTTTCTATGACCCTAAATAGGAAACCCATCATGCCCACATCAGGTTTCACTGCAAAGGGAAAGGTAAAACCATGGGTATTAATTTCTTCCTCCACTTCCTTGAAAACCTGAGAAGGTTCTACATATATGCTTTTGGGATACGTTCCCGGGGGCAACTGGCGGTACATTTCACTTTTACTTTCTCCTTCAAATCCGCCAAACGTGAGGGTGGGGTTAGAGGGAGTAAAAAACCAAAAAGACCTGGAACGGATACAAAACCAGAGCCACGCCGGGTAAAGTGGAATATATTTTACATGATAATGCCATTTTTCCCAATGAGAGAGTACTTCAAAAAACTTTTTGAGATTCATTTTTCCAAAAATAGTTCCTTGGATTTAATTAAATCCCTGAATCAGAAAGAACACGTCTCAGGAATACATTTATCCAAGTAATTCATAATATTCAAGTTTCTTTGTTGATGCCTTTATTCGTTACTTCACTCAATTCCGGCAGCAACGGAAATTGTTATTATATCGGTAACGAGCAGGACGCGGTGTTGGTGGATGCCGGTATTTCTTGCAGGGAAATTGAAAAACGAATGAAACGTTTGCAGCTTTCCATGCATAAAGTAAAAGCTGTCTTCATCAGTCACGAACACCATGATCATATCCGGGGACTTCCCTTACTGGCAAATAAATACCAGCTTCCGGTTTATATCACCAGCATCACGGGACATTCCTGTGCCTACAAGCCTGACAAGCATTTAAGTCAGTCGTTCAGTGCATTTGAAAACATTCGAATAGGAAGTCTGACCATTACTCCATTTCCTAAATTCCATGACGCGGCAGAGCCATTCAGTTTTATCGTGAAGAATAGTGGAGTCACTGTTGGCGTATTTACAGATATGGGCTTCCCTTGTGACGATGTAATTCACCATTTCTCCCAATGCCATGCAGCCTTTCTGGAAACTAATTATGACGAGGATATGCTGGAACGTGGCCCTTATCCTTTTCATTTGAAGAAAAGGATCCGCAGCATTCACGGACACCTTTCAAACAGCCAGGCCTTGGATTTATTCAAAGCTCACCGGCCATCCTTTATGAGTCATTTATTTCTGTCGCATCTTTCCAGGAATAACAATAGCCCTGAAGTCGCTGCGGCCTTATTTAATCCCCACGCCGGTCCTACCAAGATCATTATTGCATCAAGGTATGAGGAAACTCCAGTTTATACCATCTGCCAGCCAACCTGCGAAAAATTAACTCCGGCTAACGGAACTTCCCTTCAGCTAAAATTATCATTTGCCTGACAGCTGTACTGATTGACACAAGAACAACCACTCTTACAGCTTTTTCGGTGACTTTTCGTCCAAGGCTGGTCGTTGAAAAGTTATTAAACAGGCAGAACATAAACAATTACTATATAACTGCTGCAGATGCTTCAAAACTTCATCGCCGAGGTGCACCTGTGTACACCAACAGTCGCTGCGCGTATCCTGGCAATCAAAACTAATTCCGCACTGGGAACAATTTTTCAGCATGATGCAAATGATTATACTTTAATGATCAATCATGGAGCGGATAATACCCTCCTGCAGGCCCCGCAACTCTGCCAGGCCACGTAACCGCCCGATTGCAGAATATCCCGGATTGGTCACCTTATTCATATCATCCAGCATCTGATGACCATGGTCTGGCCGGAATGGAATGGATGTTTGATGTTTCTGCTGGATCACCAATAATTCTTTCATCACCGCATACATGTCCACATCCCCACCCAGGTGGTCCGCTTCAAAAAAATTACCCTCCAGGTCCCTCGTTACATTTCTTAGGTGTGCAAAGTGGACCCTACTTTCCATTTTCTTTATCATTGCAGGAAGGTCATTAACCGGCGATGCGCCAAGTGAGCCAGTGCAAAAACAAACACCGTTTGCAGGGTTAGGGACTGTTGTAAGCAGCACATCAAAATCCTCTTGAGTGGACACAATACGGGGAAGTCCTAAAATATCAAAAGGAGGGTCATCAGGGTGAAGGGCCAGCTTCACGCCGCTTTCCTGAGCAACAGGAGCTATTTCTTTTAAAAAATCACACAGATGCTGTCTCAAATCCGCATGTTTGATTTGGGCGTATGACATCAGTTTGGTTGACATTTCAGAAATGGTCATCTTTTTTTCTCCGGGTATGCCAAACATCACTACTTGAGATAGTTGCTCTAATTGATGCTTATTATATTGACCAAAACGTTCTTCCGCCTGCCTGGTAATGTGTATAGGATAACTCTCCCCTGCATTCCTCCGTTTCAACAGAAATATGTCAAAAACAGCCATGTCTACCCAATTGAAGTATAAAGCAAAGGAACCGTCTGGCATCCTATAGTCCAGCTTTGTGCGGGTCCAGTCATTCACCGGCATAAAATTATAGGTGACAACAGGAATACCACAACTACCCACATTTCGGAGTGATGTTTTATAGTGTTCAATATATTTTTTGAAATCTCCTGTTCTAGTTTTGATACTTTCATGGATGGTAATACTTTCCACCACAGCCCAACTGAGCTGATGGCTTTGAATTTCAGCTTTACGTTTCATGATCTCCTCCACCGGCCAAACTTCACCATGAGGAATATGGTGCAGCGCGGTAACAACACCTGTGGCACCCGTTTGTTTTACATTTTCAAGGGTCACTGAATCACCAGGGCCAAACCATCTCCAGCTTTGCTGTAGTCTTTTCATACACTTTATTAAACACCACTGAAAATTGAAAATCCACCATCGACGGTAATTCTTGCTCCATTCACAAATTTAGAAGCATCGCTCAGCAACCATACCAAAGCACCCACCAGTTCCTCAGGGCTTCCAAAACGTTTGAAAGGTGTATTCCGGATCACCAGGTTGCCCCTTTCAGTTAACTCACCATCCGGCTGGGTAAGGAGTGTTCTATTTTGCTCTGTCAGAAAAAAGCCAGGTGCAATGGCGTTCATCCGGATCTTATCGCCGTACCGTCGGGCAATTTCCACCGCAAACCATTTGGTATAACTATCAATGGCAGATTTAGCAAGGCTATACCCCAGCACCTTGGTAATAGCCGACTGTGAAGCCATGGATGAAATATTGACAATGCTGCCTGCTCCGTTATTTTTAAAGGATTCCCCAAATACCTGGGTGGGAAGTAATGATCCAAAAAGGTTTAGTTGCATCACCTGCTGCAGGGCCTCCATATTCAAATTAAAAATGTCCTGGTCGGGTTGAAGCACCGCGTCAGGCAGATTTCCCCCTGCCCCATTCACCAGGCCATCTATTTTTCCATAAGCCTGCAATACTTTTTCGCGCGCCGATGTCAGCTGGTCTACCTGGGTTACATCTGCCATCAAAGCCAGTGCTTTACCGCCCTGTTTAATTATATCTGACGCTCTTTGTTCAGCTACTTTTTGATTTCTTCCCAGAATACCAACAGTTCCTCCTGCTTCAGCAATTCCGTGGATAAAGGCTTCACCCAATACGCCGGTTCCACCGGTTACCACGATCACTTTATCCTGCAATGAAAAAATATTTTTCATAGCGCTTTCAATTTTTTTGGATATAATTTTCCAATGTAGGACCGATCGCTTTTAGAGAGGTCGCTGTTGAACCCAATTTCATAATTTCCTATGGTCAATTCTTCAGGAATGGCATACATCATGATGGACTTCCTGTCGAGTTTCGAGCCCCGGATAAGGTTTTTGTCATATTGATAAAATACCTGGGCATCCACTTCCGCTTTGTCCCATCCATCTGCCGCTTTATAATAGGCATACACTTTGGGTTTATCCCATGGTATACCGGCATCCGGCCTTGAATGTTCATGAATGCAAGCCAGGGTATGACCAAATTCGTGGAGCACTACCTGACCAAATTCCTCGTCATTAAGGGTGGGTGTGAGCCATCCAAAATTCATAGTGGGTTCGGTTTTATCTACAGAAAGGATGTCGGTGCCCACCTGCGACCATGATCCATCCATTTTATTAAATGCGATCCTGACATCAGCGACTGGCTGTCGGTGGCTGAAATCAAAAATGATATTGCAGTATTCCGACCATCGCTGGGCATGACGGATCAGGCGTTGATGAACGGTTTTATTGCCGCCAAAAAAGGAAACGGTAAGGATTCTTCCATTCTCCCATTCTTTGTTTCTTTCCACCGCCATGCGCGCAAGGTGAACGACATCTTCAGTTTTTTTGATGGTGTTCAGGTACGCATAATCTTCAAGAATACCCCTGGAAACAGCAGTGATAGCAATGGGGAAATTACGCGCACTTTCCAGTACGGCATTCTTTAGATTTTTGATTTCCCGGTGGTGCGAATGACGACATTCGCGGCAATAATGAATCTGTAATATATCCATAAGCAGTTTGTGACGTGTTAGGAAATGGATATTGCTTCAAAAGATACCTGCAGGTATTAATTTTTAATTATAGTCGACCTTCTTCTATAGCGTCCTCAAAAAATTTTACAGGTTTATTTCGAAGATTTGCCGGATTGGATATTTTTATTCTGATGACCTGACAAAGCAGACTTTTTTTTCTTTCTCCTGGTTTCCATATCAGTTACAGAGTTTCCCGGTAATCCCATGATCAGACCTCGGCAATTAGCGGAGCCGCAATGGCAATGGAAGGGCTGCATGTTTTTATCCAGGAACGTAGCGTAATCCAGGGTCAGCTCTTCACCCATGGGCACCTGCCTGAGAGTAATCACATTTAATCCATTATATTCTGAATTAGGATCGCAGCTGTGGTTCTGCGGCGCCCATCGGGTAGGATCATTGTCCCACAATAAGAAAACTTCCCTGCTGATAGGATACGCATACCGACGGAAAATATCCTTTTCTTCTTCGGTCCAGTGCATTTCCACATGACGAAGGGTGACCAGCCGCTGTGCTTTTTCTTCGCCAGAAAAAATAAATTCATTGGGACCTAAATGACGTGAAGCATATATACCAAATCCTGAAATCGCGTTGCCTTTGATAACGAATGGTTTTTGTTTCCTTTGATGCCGGGCAATTCCTTCGGCAACAATATGTTTAAGGAAACCAGCGTGGCCAACCCCATCATATTTTAAAATAAAGTCAGCAGAACCTTCGTAACCATCCACATAAAATACAGAACAGGTAAAATTCACTTCCAAAAAATATAGCTCCTGTTGTTCATTGACCCTGAAATCCATTCGGGCATACCCCACCCCGTCAAAACCGGAAAATATTTTTTCAGCCGCCTGGCGAAGCTGGGTTTCAAGATTAATATCATCACACGGTATATTGCAATCAGGGTGTAGTTCAGATGTTTTTAATGAATAGGTTTTATAAGTATTGCCCTGGGGAAATACATATTCAACGGGCTTAAATACCGTACATTTTTTTTCATGTTCAGCATTCGCTGCTACCAGAACGGTGAATTCACGACCGGAAATATATTCTTCAATTAAAAGAGGGCCAAATTCATCCAGTATTCGTGACACCTGCGCCAGTAATTCTCTTTCATCATGAACGAGGGAACGGTCGTCTATCCCGAGACTATCGCCGGCCTTGGCAGGCTTTACAAATAAGGGGAAAGAAAGTTGTTGAACAGCTGCTTTGGCTTCATCAAGATTTTCGACCACCACATAATTGGGAATGTGAACGCCTTCACAATAAGCCACATATTTCATAAGCGACTTGGGCACATCATATAACCGGGTACCAGGCCCGGTAAAAGGGAGGCCAAGCAATTCAAGCGTAAAATAAACATCAATCGAAGGAACCTCCCACTCCAGGTAGCCTTCACACAGGTTGACAAAAATGTCGTATTTGCATTTACTTAATTCCTTTAACTGGCTGTAAGTAGTGAGCTTATTCAGGAAAATATGATCGATTTGTGCATCTGGCCATAGAGGTGATAAATCCCGCGGGGGATCATAATACTGATAGTCTACGGAAGAGGGGGAATAGTCTGGTTGCAGTACGCAAATTTTCATATATATGGTGATTTACAAAACGGCTGCTTAATTTTTTCTTTTCAAAGCATGGCTCATGATTTCCAGAACCAGTTGCCCAAATGTTTTGCCCGACATACGGAGAATCGCACCAATAGAGGTTTGATTTTCATCTTCACTGATCCCGCACTGAGCATTGGCTTCCAGTACAAAAAATTGTTTGGTAGCTTCATCCATCCTGATATCAAAACGTGCATATCCATTCCCCTTCACAGCAATATAAGCCTCCTTGGTAAGCTTTTTCAACATCGGTATCAATTCATTTTCGGGTAAATGGTATTCAAAAAAATTACCTTCTCCTGGCATGGAAGATTCATTTTCATAAAATTCCCAAAGTCGTTCAAAAGATAAGAATCTTTCGGTGTGGGGAAGCGACTCATGAAATACTCTCTCCACGGGTTCGTAAACAATACATTCTTCCGGATGGTCATAGGAACCTACAATCAAAGTTGTAAATTCTCCACCCTTGATAAATTGTTCTACCACCAGACCTCCTGATGTGAGGTCCCACCCATGATAGCCTTCATATAACAATTGAATCTGGACTTCCAGATCTTTTTCTGCGTGCACCACATTTTTTATGGAAACACCCATGCTCCCCCCGGAAATCGCGGGCTTTACGATCAGGGGGTTTCCTAGACGTTTAAAGATACCGTTTAAAGGTTGTTCCTTTTTGTGGATGGTTTCCCATGCGGGTGTAGGAATGCCAGCTTCATCAAACGCATTTTTCATCGTTACCTTGGAAGTGGTGATGTTATAAAA
>JANLYU010000220.1:0-7878 GCA_031365785.1 Flavisolibacter sp.
AGCTGAAACAACAATTGCTGGACAAAGGCTACCAGTTCCATTCTGAAAGTGATACTGAAGTACTGGTGTTGATGTATGATGTTTACAAGGAGCAATGTCTCCAATATTTTGATGGCATGTTTGCCTTTGTGATATATGACAAGCAGGAACAAAAAGTTTTTGGTGCCCGTGACCGCTTTGGCGAAAAGCCCTTTTTCTATCATATGGACCAGGATCATACATTTTCTTTTGCATCTGAGATGAAGGCTTTGTGGAGCATTGGAATAAAACGGGAGATAGAAGAAAGTTTTTTGTTCAATTATCTCGCCTTTGGATATGTACAGGATGCGCAACACCCTGAAAAAACATTTTATAAGGACATCAGAAAGCTTCCTGCGGGGTCTTATTTTGAATATCATCTCAGCCATTCATCGCTCACCATCAGGAAATACTGGGATATTCTTCCGGAAAAGATCAATCACGATATCACTGAATCGGCTGCTATGGAAAAGATCCGGGAGCTGATGAACGCTTCTGTACAAAGAAGATTAAGGTCCGACGTACCGATCGGAAGCAGCCTTTCGGGTGGTTTAGATAGTTCCATCATTGTATCCCTGCTCGACCGTTTAGATGTAAACAGGCAAATGAAGCGAAAAACTTTCTCTGCCAGTTTTCCCGGATTTGAAAAAGATGAAACAGCCTACCAGAAAATCATCATTGAAAATACTTCAGTGGATGCGCATTTTGTATATCCTGATGAAGCGTCCTTTTTCAGGAATTTCGACAGCATTATTTATCATCAGGATGAGCCCTTCAGTGGTGCCAGCATCAATATTCAGTATGAAGTGTTCAAAAAGGCAAAGGAGCAGGGCACTACGGTGTTGTTGGACGGGCAGGGTGCAGACGAAGTTTTCGCAGGCTACCACGGTTATTATTACGCCTATTTTGACGAATTGAAAAAAAATAATGCAGAAAGATTGAAAAAGGAATATGCGCTGTACAGGCAGTTGCATGAGAGCAATACCATTAATAAAACAATTGAACTGCATGCGTTTCAAAATTTACGGTCCATGGTTCCAGCGCGTGTCAAAAGGATGGCGAATAAACACCTCGTAAAGCTTCCTTCGGCAAAAAAAATATTTAACCCGGGTTTTTATTCGGAATACCACAGATCTTTTTTTGCGCCCATGGAAAGTTTTTCCACCCTGAACCAGTCATTGTATTATAGTGTTTTTAAAATGGGAAAGTAAGAACTGCTGCGCTATGCCGACAGAAATTCAATGGCCCACT
The DNA here is from genome assembly GCA_031365785.1 of Flavisolibacter sp. GTDB lineage: Bacteria > Bacteroidota > Bacteroidia > Chitinophagales > Chitinophagaceae > Flavisolibacter. Next base: position 1,270 of record JANLYU010000220.1, read on the forward strand.
CCCGTGAGGTAAGGCTTCCATTTTTAAATCATGAACTGGTAGAATTTATTTTTTCACTGCCGGCTTCCTTCAAAATCAGGGAAGGATGGACCAAATGGATTTTGAGAAAGGCCTATTCAGGTTCCATCGATGACAGGATCATTTGGAGAAAAGACAAGATTGGATATGAACCTCCCCAAAAAAAATGGCTTTCTCATAAGGATTTCAGCCGCCACGTGGAACAGGGTTTCCAGGTGTTGTCAGACCATCACATTTTACATGCAAAGGTCGATAAAAATAGAAGTGAAGGAAACGAGGCCTTTATCTGGAAAGTGGCCATGTTGGGAAATTATATGTCTTAACCTAGAGGATGGAGCATAGTCTCATGATGAAAAGGAAAGGATTAATTAGGAAGTAATTTAAATGAAACGTAAAATATAATGAATGATAAAATCCGGTTTGCCTTAGTAGGATGTGGACGCATAGGTGAACGACATGCCAAACATATACACGAACAGGGGCTCCTCCAGGCGGTATGTGATACCGATGTGGCAAAGGCCCAGGCACTGGCCAACCAATACGGAGCTACGGTGTATACCCAAATAGACGACATGCTTGCGAAAGAAAAAGATGTACAGGTGGTATCTGTTTGTACGCCAAATGGTTTGCATGCCGAACATTCTATTAAGGCACTGAAGGCACAGTTTCATGTTTTGTGCGAAAAACCTATGGCCATCAATGTTCAGGATTGTGGAGAAATGATTCAGGTAGCAGAACGGATGAACCGGCGGTTGTTTGTCATTAAACAAAATCGTTTCAATCCGCCTGTAGTAGCAGTAAAGCAGGCTCTGGATAGCAACCAACTTGGACAAATATACAGTGTGCAGTTAACCTGTTTCTGGAATCGTAATGAAGACTACTATAACAATTCATGGAAGGGTACAAAAGATCTTGATGGAGGAACCCTGTACACCCAGTTCAGTCATTTTATAGATTTGTTATATTGGTTTTTTGGTGATGTGAAAAAGGTAGCCTCCTATACCCGGAATTTTGCCCACCAGGGAATCATTGAATTTGAAGATTCAGGTGTGGTGATATTAGAATTTTATAGTGGGCCTATCGGCACTATCAATTATTCCGTAAACAGCTATCAGAAAAATATGGAAGGTTCACTGGCCATCCTAGGCGAAAAAGGGGCAGTAAAAATAGGTGGCCAGTATATCAATACGTTGGAATACCAATGCCTCAGTGATGGGGAGATGGTGATTACAGATAAAGGTAACACGCCTAATAATTATGGTAATTACGTAGGATCGATGAGCAACCATGATAAAGTATACACCAATGTGATTGATGTGATTCAGAACAATGCTCAGATATCTACTAATTTTTTTGAAGGATTAAAAACCGTTGAAATCATTGACCGCATTTACAGGGCCGCTAACCAGTAATTATGGATAACGTTACATTACTAACAAGTGGGATTAAGGAAGTGAAAATGGGGAAGGGTGTTAAAATTGTGCAGCCAGTAAATATGTATGGCTGTTCCATAGGAGATGGCTGTTTTATAGGACCCTTTGTAGAAATACAAAAAGAGGTAACTGTAGGAAACAATTGCAAAGTTCAGTCACACACCTTTATTTGTGAACTGGTAAACATTGGTGAAGAATGTTTTATCGGGCACGGCGTGATGTTCATCAATGATGTGTTTAGCAAAGGCGGACCGGCACGTGGTGACAAGTCATTGTGGAAACCAACAAAAATCGGGAATCATGTATCAATTGGAAGCAATGCTACGATCATGCCGGTAACGATTTGCGATCATGTGGTGGTGGGCGCAGGAGCTGTAGTCACTAAAAATATTGATCAGCCTGGAGTGTATGCAGGCAATCCTGCAAAATTTATCAGAAACATTTAATGAACTATGAACATACCATTTGTTGACCTTAGAACCCAGTACTGGAATTTAAAAGAATCTATCGATGCTGCCATTTTCAAAGTCATTGACGAAACGGCATTTATCGGTGGTAAATATGTGCTGGATTTTGAAAATAAATTTGCCTCGGCTTATGGAGTGGCTCATTGTGTTTCCACTGCCAATGGTACTGATTCCCTTTATATTATTATGAAAGCTCTGGGTATTGGCCAAGGAGATGAAGTGATTACGGTGGCCAATAGTTGGATATCGTCTTCTGAAACCATCACCCAGACAGGCGCCAAACCGGTTTTTGTAGATATGGATCCGGTGTACTATACAATTGATGAAGATAAAATAGCGGAGAAAATCACCTCAAGAACAAAAGCCATTATTCCAGTTCATTTATTCGGTCAGATTTGCGACATGGGTAAAATTATGTCCCTGGCAAATAAACACGGATTACATGTAATCGAGGATTGCGCGCAATCTCATTTTTCCGAATTCAAAGGACAAAAAGCGGGAACCTTAGTATTGCCGGTTCCTTTAGTTTTTACCCGGGAAAAAACCTGGGAGCATATGGAGATGCGGGAGCGCTGATCACCAATAATCAGGAACTGGCTACAAAATGTAAAATGTTTGCAAGACATGGAGCGCTGGTCAAACATGAACATCAAATAGAAGGGATCAATTCCAGGCTTGACGGTCTTCAGGCTGCCATCCTTTCTGTAAAACTGGATCATATCGGGGAATGGACAGAACAAAGGATTAAAAATGCAGCAACTTTTACCAAGCTGTTGAAAGGTATTCCCGACGTGATCATTCCAGCTCTTCGCCCCGATTCAACACATACTTTCCATTTATATGTGGTAAGGGTAAAGAACAGGAACAGCCTGCAACAACATTTAAAACAAAAGGGAATAGAAACAGCTATTCATTATCCAACACCACTTCCTTTTTTGCCTGCCTATAGTTATTTACAACATGCTCCATCTGATTTCCCTGTAAGCAGCGCTTACAGGGATGAAATCCTCTCCTTACCTCTTTATCCAGAGCTTACCGATGAACAAATTTCATTTGTAACGGATACGATCCACGAATTTTATCAGGCAGTAGTGCGGATGTAGGATGAAAAAGATTTTATTACTCACCTATTATTATCCGCCTTATACGGGCATTGAAGGTAACCGGGCTCACAGCTGGGCACATTTCCTTGCCGCCAATAATTTCCAGGTTACGGTCATCACACGGCATTGGAAGGCTGGGGCTCAGCATGAATGGAAAGATTATTTTTCAGAATATCAGGTTGCTACCGAAAAAGAATCTATTCAGGAAAACCTCACTGTTATCAGAGTGCCTTATCAATGGTCGAAGGGATTTAAAACTTCACGCGGGCTTCCGTTTTCTTCCATCCATACCTGGTTCAATAAATTGCTGGGACATTTTCATATAGAAACGAATGCGCGTCATAGTTTGTATGAGACCTCCTGCAAGGAAATGAAGCAGCAACGTTTCGATTTTATGATCGTTACCTCTCCGCCTTTGAACATTATCCGGCTGGGGATAGAGCTGAAAAAAAAATTCAGGGTGCCTCTGGTGGTCGATTTCCGGGATAGTTTCAACAATCATCTTTTAAATCCTGCATTTTCACCCACCTGGAAAGACCAACTGGAAATTTTTCTTTTTAAAGCAAAATTAAAACACTGGCTGCGGCAGGCGGATATTGTAAGCAGTGTTTCCGATGCGGTTTTAAATACACTCCCGCTGCGATCGGCACAACCAACAGTAGTGGTGATGAACGGATATGAAAATAATACTTTCAACAGGGAGACAACGGAACCTTCCAGCAGGTTCACCATTGCTTCAGTGGGCAGTTTATATGAAACTATGGATCTGGATTTCATGGCACGTGGCATTGCTTTGTTTTTAAACAAGGTGCAGCCTGATGACATGGAGGTGGTGTTCGTGGGACTTCGTTCAAGAATGGAAGTACGAAAAACAATTGAAAAGCATATTGATCCTGCTTATTTGAATTTTACCAACCGGGTTTCCCGGCAGGAAGCCCTCAACTATATGCATCAAGCGGCCGTCCTGCTGCAGGTTGGTTGGCGAGGATACAAAGGTTTTTGTCCGGGTAAAGTATTCGAATACCTGGCAGCACAACGAAACATACTGATTGCCCCTGGAGATGGAGACCTGACAGATAAAGTGGTGGCCGAAACCGGTGCAGGATTTTCCGCCAACACAATTGAGGAAATGGCTGCTTATCTGGAAGAAAAATACAGGGAATGGAAGACTACGGGACACATTGACTACAAGGGTAAAAGTGAAGTGATCGAAAAGTATTCCAGGGACAGGCAGAATGAAAAGCTTGTTCAGGCTTTGAATGATCTTCCATAAGTTCACGCGGCATTCAGATTATTATGAATAATATTTTTGTTTCATTACGTGCGCGCTCTTATAAAAATGTACGACCTATAGAAAAGGAAGATTCCATAAAAAAACCAGTGATCGTTCATACCATCAATTCCCTGGGTGTTGGAGGAGCAGAGGTGCTTTTTAAAAATGCGATCAACTTGATGGACAATTACCATCATGTAATTGTTTATTTACAACCACCCCATACCCTTCAGAACGAGATCCGCGGAGAAGTGGAATTTATTTGCCTGAATCATTTTGGCTGGAAAAATACTTTCCGTTCCATCAGCAGACTAAGAAGGATCATCCGGTCAAGAAAGCCGGTTTTAATTCATTCTCATCTTTTCGAGGCCACACTGATTACGCGGCTCGCCGGTTTTAATAAAATTCCTTCCTTAACGACCCTCCACAGTATGTTCAGTGTGGATGCCTTTACTAAAAACAGGTTAAGCCTTTGGGCGGAACGCACCACTATAGGTCAATGTGATCATCTGATCGCGGTTTCAGAATATGTACTCCAGGATTTCCTGGAATGGGTTCCTTTCAAAGGTAAAAAATCAGTAGTTAATAATTTTTTACCTGAAAGTTTCTTCCAGGTACGTGAAAAATCTGGAACTCCCACTTCGCTTAAATGTGTAGCGGTGGGTAACCTCAAGGAAGCCAAGAATTACTTTTATCTGTTAAAGGTATTTTCATTGCTGAAGGATGAGCCCATTAGTCTGGATATCTATGGAGTGGGTGTTTTATACAGCGATTTGCAAAAGGAAATTGCAGACCAGCAACTGAAAGTAAGGTTGTGTGGCAAGGGAAGCATGCCTGGAATTTTGCATGAATACGACCTTTTTGTACAGGCTTCGCACCATGAGGGATTTGGCATTTCTGTGATCGAGGCCATGGCTATGAACCTTCCGGTTTTGCTTTCCGATATTCCTGTTTTCAGGGAGATCACTGCCGGAAATGCTCATTTTTTTAACCTGCATGATGCAGCTTCTACTGCATCCATTTTTATAAAGCTGATGAAGGAAATTCCTTTTAGAAATCAATTTGTTGATGAAGGCTATGATCATGTAAATCATCTCTTCAGAGAAACTACATATAAGACGAAAATTGAAAAAATTTATCAGGCGGCGCTGAAAAAGCCAGGCATCGGAAAAGTCATCAAATGAGGGTATGAAGAGAAAAATCATCCTGCACGTCATTAATTCTCTTGGAACCGGAGGCGCGGAAGTATTATTGCGCGATACGGTCACCTCTTTAACACAATTCGAACACATTATTTGTTACCTCCACAGCCCCGACGAACTGGTCAACTCATTTGTCCCACACCCCGTATATAAAGTGTATCATGAATCGTGGAATGATTTCAATAACACGGTCTCAAAAATAAAAAGCATCATTGACATCCATCAGGTGGATATCGTTCATACACATTTATTTGATGCTACACTTTTGTCCCGGCTGGCAGTTTCCAATAACGTGAAGTTTTTTTTCACGATTCACAATATACTCAGCAAAGATGCTTTTGAAGTCAATCGCCTGTCTAAAATGGCGGAGCAGTTTACCTATAGAAAAAATCAATTTATAATTTCGGTATCTCAGGAAGTTTTGAAAGATTACGAAAAGCATATCGGTATCAAGGGGGGATCTTTTGTATTGTACAATTATGTGCATCAGAAGTTCTTTGACCTGGTGTATGATGAAGACCAGTCCACCCAAAACGGATTTCGCCTGGTGGCAGTTGGAAATTTGAGAAAGCAAAAGAATTACCCTTTGTTGCTCGAAGCCTTCCGCATGCTGAAAAATGATCCTGTGACGCTGGATATTTATGGAAGCGGCGAACAGGAATTCGAATTGAACAATTACATTGAACTGCACGGTCTGAAAGTAAGGTTGATGGGTCGCGTGGAAGATGTGTCCCTGGTGTTACCTCAATACCATGCTTATATTATGGCTTCTCTTTTTGAAGGCTTCGGTATTGCACCCATGGAAGCCATGGCAGCAGGTATGCCAGTGATTTTGTCCGACTTACCTGTATTTCGCGAATTGGCCGAAGACATCCCTGAATATTTTGATCCCTCGGATGCGGGTTCAATTGTGGCTTCCATAAGAAAAGTATTTGCAAATTGGACCTTTTATAAAGAAAATGCCCGTAAGGGAAAGGAAGCTATTAGGGGCAAAGCTTCTCGGGAAGTATATTTTAAAAAATTAGTGGAGATTTATCATTATGGAGAACCAGCATAATCTTCATTGTCTTTTTTGTTTTTCCAATCAAATCCGGGATGCATTTTACCCCAGGC
>JANLYU010000268.1:0-10330 GCA_031365785.1 Flavisolibacter sp.
CGTTCGCCGAAGCCGGCGAAGCGGAGGCGATCCAGGTCGAGACCGGCTGGACGATCGTGACGCCGCCCGGTTGGAGCATCCTGTTCAAGAACGTCCCGAACAACCTCGTGGGCGGGCCGCGCGGGATGACCTTCGCGGAAGGCATCGTGCGCACCGACCAGGTCACGATCCCGCTCACGGTCCACGCCTTCCTCACCGCGAAGGGAGGCGCGAAGGAGATCAAGATCAAGCGCGGCGATCCGATGGGCGTGATCTTCCCGTTCCGCCGCGAACCGCTCGACTTCGCGATCGCCGACCGTCCGGAGCATGTCGAAGAAGCGGCGCGCCTCGCGGCCCTCGACAAGGCAACCTTCGCGAACACCGCCGGCGGCTACCGTCGCCTCTACATCGACGACGAAACTCCCAGCCCCCTCTACCCCGCCCTCCTCGCCTGGCTTAGAATCAATTGCGCGACAGCCCGAGGCGGTGAATGATATCCGCGCCAACATGATCCTTACCGCAGCGCTGATCGAGGGTGTAGCCCTGTTTGCGGTGATCGCAGGTATCCTTGCCATGTTCGTGTAATGCTTGGCCATAGGCAACCTATTGCCCATGGTAAACAAAGTCAACTGCACCCTAAGCACAGGGCGGCGGGTGCAGTTCTTAACCATCAACGACACTTCTGATTAGAGGCCGTTGAAACCATTCAAATCGTTAGCATATGGAATTACTTACGCCTTCTTTCGGATTGATCTTTTGGACACTGCTGGCTTTCATTATCGTGTTCGTTATCCTCAAAAAATTTGCCTGGAAACCAATCCTGGAATCGCTTGACAAAAGAGAAAAATCAATTGCAGGTTCATTAGAAACCGCTGAAAGAGTCAGAGCTGAAATGGCCCAACTGAAAAGCGAAAACGAAGAACTGCTGGTCAGGGCAAGGGAAGAACGTGGGGTGATGCTGAAGGAAGCGCGCGAAACGAAGGACAAAATCATCAATGAGGCAAAGGAGCAGGCGAAGGTGGAAGCCAACAAAATCATTATAGATGCACAGCATCAGATCAACGCACAAAAAATGGCCGCGATTACGGATGTAAAAAACCAGGTTGGAAAAATGGTGGTAGAAGTCACGGAAAAAGTGTTGCGCAGGGAGCTTTCATCTAAAGAAGCCCAGGAAAGCCATATCAAAGGACTGGTAGAAGAAGTGAAATTGAATTAACAGCGATACGCTAAGGCTACGCGCTGGGAGTTATCCAGTCGTGCCAAAGCTCAAGCCCGAAGCTCAAAGTTAAGATCATGCTGAACCCAAGAGTTGCCTCCCGTTACGCGAAATCATTACTGGACCTTGCTGTTGAGAAAGGACAGCTGGAAAAGGTATATCAGGATATGCTTTACCTGCAGCAACTTTCTCTAGCAAGCCGTGAATTGGTGAACCTGCTAAAAAGTCCAGTGGTGAAGGCAGACCTGAAAATAAAAGCGATCAATGCGGTTACTTCCGGGAAAATATCTGACATCACCTCTTCGTTCACCACGCTGTTGATGAATAAACACCGGGAGGTGATTTTGCCTGAAGTGATCCACTCATTTATTGAACAGTATAAGAAAGAAAAAAAGATCCAGACGGTGAAGCTCACCACGGCTTCTCCCGTAAGTGAGGAATTAAAAAAACTGATCATTGAACAAGTGAAGAAGACCAGTCATTTTGAAAATATTGAATTGGAAGAAGTGGTGAATCCGTCAATCATTGGCGGTTTTGTACTACAGGCGGGTGACCAGCTGATTGATGCCAGCATTGCCTATGATCTGAAAACAATATCAAGACAATTTGAGAACAACGACTTTATTTACAAAGTGAGATAGTTGTGATTTGCCATGGGCAATCCGAAAATCATTGCGCAGGAAAATTTGAAATAAATACAACTGTAACGGCAAATAATTAAAACAATAATATTAGAGATATGCCAGAAATAAAACCAGATGAAATTAGTGCCATACTTCGCCAGCAGTTGAGTGGCTTTAATGCCAGTGCAGACCTGGAAGAAGTTGGTACCGTTCTTCAGATCGGGGATGGAATTGCACGCGTGTATGGTCTTGGAAATGTACGTGCAGGTGAATTGGTAGAATTTGAAAATGGGGTTCAGGGGATTGCATTGAACCTGGAAGAAGACAACGTGGGTGTGGTATTGATGGGTGATACGGGCAAACTTCAGGAAGGTGCCAAAGTTCGACGCACCGGAAAGATTGCCTCCATCAAAGTGGGGGAAGGTATGGTAGGAAGAGTGGTCAATACACTAGGCGAACCTATAGATGGAAGGGGCCCTATTACAGGCGACCGTTTTGAAATGCCGCTGGAACGTAAAGCACCTGGTGTCATTTTTCGTGAACCGGTTAAGGAACCATTGCAGACCGGGATCAAGGCCATTGATGCTATGATTCCGATCGGACGTGGTCAGCGGGAACTTGTAATCGGAGATCGCCAGACGGGAAAGTCTGCTATCTGCATTGATACCATCATCAACCAGAAAGAATTTTTTGCGGCAGGAAAAACGGTGTATTGTATCTATGTGGCCATTGGACAAAAAGCATCCACCATTGCAGGGGTAATGAAAACTTTGCAGGATGCAGGAGCTATGGAGTATACGATCATTGTAGCTGCTTCTGCTTCAGAACCTGCCCCTATACAATTTTATGCGCCATTTGCCGGAGCAGCCATTGGAGAATATTTCAGAGATACCGGCCGGCCGGCATTGATCATTTATGATGACCTTTCCAAGCAAGCGGTGGCCTACCGTGAAGTTTCCTTATTACTTCGTCGCCCACCGGGACGGGAAGCTTACCCGGGAGATGTATTTTATTTACACAGCCGTTTATTGGAAAGAGCTGCCAAGGTGATATCGAATGATGCTGTAGCCAGGCAAATGAACGACCTCCCAGAAAGTATCCGACACCTGGTGAAAGGGGGTGGTTCCCTCACCGCATTACCGATTATTGAAACCCAGGCAGGTGATGTATCCGCTTATATTCCTACCAATGTAATATCCATTACCGATGGGCAGATCTTTCTAGAAGGAAACCTGTTCAACGCAGGCATCCGTCCTGCTATCAACGTGGGTATTTCAGTTAGTCGAGTGGGTGGTAACGCGCAGATTAAATCCATGAAGAAGGTTGCCGGAACACTGAAACTCGACCAGGCATTATTCCGTGAGCTGGAAGCATTTTCCAAATTTGGTGGTGACCTTGATGCGGCCACCAAATCGGTGATTGATAAAGGTGCCCGCAATGTGGAGATCCTCAAGCAACCCCAGTACTCACCGGTGCCTGTTGAAAAACAGGTGGCTATCATTTACCTGGGCACACAGGGTTTGCTGAGACAGGTAAAAGTGAGTAAGGTAAAAGAATTCGAAGAACACTTTTTAATGGAAATGGATAATAAACTTCCGGAAGTACTGGCAGAATTCAAGAAGGGAAACCTTCCTGATGACGGGATCAAGAAAATGGTAGACATGGCCAACAGTATTATTCCTCAGTACAAATAAAAAATAACAACTAAACGAAGCGGCCTGGTGCCGCTTTTTTTTTGCATATGTTTAATTAAAATTATATAGGAGGAATTTACGATCATGAAATGAAATTTTCCGTGAAACTGCTAGGAATTGTACGGAATCATTTCTTTCTTTGTTGCATCCCCCAGCATCCTGCTAAAGCCAGAACGAAATCCCTTACCTCAGAAGCCTGGTATCATAAACCCTTTTGAAAACAAATCGATCCTGACCATGAAACGTTTTACTACTTCCGCCAAGGAATATTTCCTTTCCATTTACTTTTTTTATCAACGCTTCACAGACCGGATCCACCTCACTGTGTATCATTATACGGAAATGATTTTGAATACTTAAAAGTGCAGCTTTGGCTTAAGTAAACGCATTCATTCCTGACCGATATAGGTCCATGTAGTATCCTTCGAAATTCATTTTTGTCCATCCAGCCTGGAAACCGTAACAATTATCTGGAACCCAAAAAAGACAAAATGAAAACATTTGTACACTATTTACCTCTTAAAAAAAGTTTGTTCGTTGTAGGATCATGCATTTTCTTCATCGTAGCTTTTGCGCAAAATGGGCCTGCACCCGAACTGGTATTTATGAATCCGGTATTGAAATCTGGCCAGGATAAAAAGGAAGGTGCTGTTTACCGTTTCAGTAACATCACGAATGGTGTTGATGGAGAACTAAAACTGAAAAAATTTTCCTCTGCGTCCATTGTAATGAATACCGTAGATAATTCCGCATTGGGATGGAATAAGGCATTACAACCGGAATTTGGTTTGCTGGGGTTGGTACAGCCCAATATGAACTGGTATATTGATTTCGAACTTAGTTTTTATCAGGCTGGGACCAAAAAGAAAATTAAAATGTCAAGTGTTGATGTAACAGCCCTTGACGTTGATGGTGATGGAGTTTCGATATCAGAATATGTGGTGATGTATAATTCAACTTCAGTGAGTTATTCTGCTATTAGTTATCTGCTGGGACACCTTGGGCAGGTGGGTGGTGTTGGACAAAGCTTTATGTGTCCGCTCGACAGCATTACAAGTCCATTAATGACTTGCACACTTTGTAAAGGCGTTGGTACTATTTTTGGATGGCAGTGCGACAAGTGTGATGGCAGCGGTAAAATATATTCTGAATGCCAGGATCCTTTTAAAACCACAAGCACTGTGATGGGTCCCATTGAAAATTTTACTAACATAGATACACTTGCTACCCAGGTGATGGCCTCATACAATTACCGTGATGTTGATAAAATCAGTTTTAGATATGGTGCTAAGTCAGGAGCAGTGGCAGTGAATGGGTCAGGTATTCGTTTGAATTCCCTTTGGTTCAGACAGTTTAGTCTGGCACCTGTAAAAGCGTTACCTGTAAAACTTATGAGTTTCAATGCGGTGTATAATCAGGACCGGGAAGTGACATTGGATTGGAGTACTGCTTCAGAAGTGAATTTCAGTCATTTCGTGGTACAGCGAAGCACAGATGGGATTCAGTATACCGATGCGGCGCTGATCTTTACAGATCACCAGATTACTGCCTATCATTATAAAGACAGGAGGGTAAATACTGATAACCGGGTTTTATTTTATCGTTTGAAAATGGTTGACATCACAGAGGAGGTGGCCTATTCAGCTGTTCGTATGATCAAATGGGATAAAGAAACGGGTGGAAAACGACTACAGGTAGTTCCTAATCCTGTTAACGACCAAACGCGGATCAGTTTTCCTTCTGCATGGAACAATCAACCGGTATTAGTTGAATTATATACCAGTGCCGGGGTAAAAGTCAAGGAAATAAAATGGTTGGGCAACCAGATGGAATTATCAAATTTGGGTAAAATAAGCGAGGGTGCCTACTTTCTGAGGACTATATGCAAAGGTGAAGTGGCACTGCAGCAGATCATAAAAAATTAAGGAGTGTAAATAGGAGCAAACCCATGAGGGTTTGCTTTATTTATTTTCATTTGTTTTATAATATAAACTACTTTATGTTTGTGTCCCCAACTGTTATTATGGTAAAATATTCATGTTCCCTGTTGCTATTATTGATACCCGTACTCATGCAGGCGCAGCATTCAATTGACGGCCAGGTAAGGGACGCCCATAAACAATCGGTTTCCGGCGCCAGTGTCAGTATTAAGGATTCTTATGACGGTGCCGTCACTGATGCCTCCGGAAAATTTTCCTTTTCCACTCATGAAAAGGAATTACAGGTGCTGGTAGTAACAGCGATAGGTTACAAATCCCTGGAGCAAAAGATTGACTTAAACCATTTGTCTTCATTGGACATTATTTTAAAGGAAGAGATCAGTGAAATGAAGGCCGTGGTAATTACCGCGGGATCCTTTGAAGCCAGTGATAAAAAAAGAGCCACCGTGTTGAATTCGATTGACATTCTCACCACAGCAAGTGCCAATGCAGATGTGACGGGTGCCTTAAAAACGCTGCCCGGCGCACAGCAGGTAGGTGAAAGTGAAGGATTGTTTGTACGGGGAGGTACTGCAGCAGAAACTAAAACTTATATAGACGGCACCCTGGTGAACAATTTTTTTTACAGCAGTGTACCCAACATCTCGCAAAGAGGAAGGTTTACACCCTGGCTGTTCAAAGGCACCGTGTTCAGCGCTGGTGGATACTCTGCCTTGTATGGACAAGCCCTTTCATCCGCTCTGATACTTGAATCAGTGGACCTTCCAGAAAGGAGTTCTGGCAATTTTGGTATTTCTTTTCTGGGTATCAGTGCCGGCTACCAAAAGTTATCGAAAAAGAAAAATGCATCGTGGGGATTCAGTTATGGATATACCAATCTGGCGCTGGCTTTCAAAGTACTGAAACAAAAACCTGAGTATTTCAACATCCCTCAATACCATACGGGAGATGCCAATTTCAGAATTAAAACTTCCTCCACCGGCATACTTAAGTATTATGGTTATTTCAGCCAGAACAGGGTTGGGGTACGAAATGCAAGTGTTGATTCGTTCGGGTACCAGGATGCTTTTCGGCTTAGAAATTTTAATATGTATCACAACCTGGCCTGGAAAGAAAACCTGGGAAGAAAATGGAAATTAAATGCGGGGATATCTTTCGCCAACAACAAAGATGATATCAAAGGCAGTCTTCAGAATACTGATGACCAGGACGTGCAGCTTTCTGGTTTGGAGTACAAGAATTTTTTACTGGATGTACGGGGCAGGTATGTGAATGCCAAAACAGTTTTTGAAAGAAGGTGGAAAGGTCTGAGTGCGTTTCGCTTTGGAAGCGAATACAATTACAGCAAGGATCAGTCAGAATTCACTACCTACAATGGTAAATTAATACCCAGTACAATCAGGGAAAATCTATTTTCCACTTTTGCTGAAACGGATATTTACCTCACCAATAACCTGGCGGCAAAGTTGGGAGGGAGGCTGGAGCATTCCTCATTACTGGGTCAGTACAATGTGGCCCCCCGAATCTCGCTTGCGCAGAAAGTGGGAAAGGAAAGTCAGGTTTCCCTGGCTTATGGATTGTTTTACCAGGATCCGGAGAAAAGATACTTACCGGCTCAGGGTGATATTACATTTTCGAAAGCCACCCATTACATCGCGCAGTTTCAGAAAGTTGCCAGCAACCTTACCTTCCGCGCAGAAGTGTATTACAAAAAATACAATGACCTGCTGAAGACCAGTTTGATCAACTACAGGGAAGTGGCTGTTTCTAATAAGGGTAAAGGATATGCAAAGGGCTTTGAGTTGTTCTGGCGCGACCGACGAACTTTTAAAAATTTTGATTACTGGATTTCGTACTCCTATATTGATACTAAAAGAGACTTCCTGAATTATCCGGGTAAGATCAGGCCTGCCTTTGCTGCCACACATACCGCCAATCTGGTAGTCAAAAAATTCGTCACCAAACTAAAGACACAATTCAATGCCAATTATGTTTTTGCTTCAGGCAGACCTTATTATAATATCCGGTATAACAATACAGATGGGAAATATGCTATTTATGACCAGGGCAAAACCATTCCCTACAACAGCCTGAGCTTCAGTATGAATTATCTTCCGAATGTTTTTAAAAAGGGCGCTGGCAAGTTCACCGTTTTTGTTTTTTCTGTTACCAATGTGTTGGGAAGCAGGCAGGTGTTTGGTTATCAGTACTCCTATAACGGATATAGAAAGGAAGCGATTGTACCTCCTACTAAAACATTTATTTATATCGGAGCCTTCATCAATTTCGGAGTGGATCGCCGACAGGATGTAATCAACAGTAATTTATAAGCCATCAGTGATTCAATCTATACCATTACCTTATAGACAACCATTTTCATCACTCATTCATCACTACATAAAACAATAAAAACTTCATCATGAAAAAAATTATTTTATCATTCAGCCTTTTGCTGTTTCTGGTTTCAGCTTTTGCACAGAGCGAGAAGTATATGAAAGCTATGCAGGACAAGATAAGTGCACTGGATTCCACGCGTGATGCCAATACACTGAAAGACCTTTCTGCCACCTTTGAGCGCATTGGTGACGCAGAAAAGACGCAGTGGCTGCCCTATTATTATGGAGCGCTTACCTTAGTCAATTCTGGATATACTACCTGGATGAACAGTCAGGGAAACACCAGTGGTCTTGCCGAAAAATTAGATCCTCTGGCCGACAAGGCAGAAGGAATTCTGAATAAGGCGGATGCTCTGAATAAAAACAATTCGGAAGTGTATGTCATTAAAAAAATGATTGCTACGCTGCGAATGATGGTAGATCCTATGAACCGGTACATGACGTATGGGCCACAGGCACAGGAAGCACTTGAAATGGCAAAAAAATTAAATCCTGAAAATCCAAGGGTATATTATCTGGAAGGCATGGATAAATTCCAGACGCCGGAACAATATGGCGGCAGTAAGGTAGAAGCCAAAAAATTGTTTGAGCAGGCGATCCAGAAATTTGACACCTTTCAACCGGCCACCGTTATTGATCCGCAATGGGGCAAAACCTCAACGCAGTACTTTTTATCGCAGATCAAATAAATTATTCATTTGTAAGACCAGATCTTGCAAAACCATTTTACACCATCATTCAATCACATGCAAGAAGATTTTTCACCCCAGCAAAGCCTGCAACTGATCAGCGCCATGATCGAAAAGACCAGGGCCAATATGAGTGAGAACACCTTTTATTTTTTATTATGGGGATGGGTGATTTTCCTGACCATCCTGTTAGAGTTTGTATTGAAAAATTTCATCCGGTACGAATACCATTATATGGTATGGCTGGTTACCTTTCCGGCAACGGCTATCACCCTACTTCATGCTGCAAAAAGAAGAAGGCAGCGTTCTTTTACTACTTACGTGGGTGAAAGCATGGGTAATTTATGGGCAGGTATAGGGATCAGTTTTTTTGTTTTAAGTTTTATTATCAGCAATACCAAAGAAGGATGGGCCAATGCCTATCCTTTTTTTATTTTATTTTACGGACTGGGCACATTTGTTTCAGGAAGGATTATAAAATTTACACCCCTGGTGGTGGGCGGAATCTTTAACTGGGTACTGGCCTGCATCGCGGCCTTTGTGCCTTACGATTTTGCTATGCTGTTGGCAGCCGCGGCCATTCTTACCAGCTATATCATTCCCGGACATTTATTACGTTCTTACAAAAACCATTAAGATGGAAGAAAAAGAGCTCACCGAAAGCGAAAGCCTGTTGCTGATCCGTCAAATGATTCAGAAAGCTAAAACTGATCAAAAAGATGATGGCAGAGGATGGATCATTTATGGCTGGCTCCTTTTTCTGGCTTCAGTCCTTACCTTATTCAATCTTCGTTTACACTGGATGAATGCATGGTTCTTCTGGAATGTTTTTGGGTTGATGACCATTATGGCAATGTTATTTCAGACGGTCAGGTTTTTATTTTTTCCGAAACGGCAACAGGTGCGCACGTATACGAAAGACCTTTTCAGTAAACTCAACACCGGATTTTTTATCAGCCTGCTATTCATCATTGTAGCCATGAATATCAATTTGTCTCATATGATTGGATTTCCATTGCTGATCAGCCTGTACGCCTTCTGGATCCTGATCTATGGAAGTTTACTCAATTTCAAACCCTCAATCATAGGTGCGTATCTAACCTGGATCATTGGCTTAACAGCATTATTTGCAAAAACATTTGAACAGATAATGCTCTTACATGCGTTGGGAGTGCTGGTAGGATATATCATTCCTGGCCACATTGCCTACAGGGAGTTCAACCAATTGAAGAAAACGGAAAATCTATCCGTAGGTGTTTAAAGACCTTGATCCCATATTACATTCCCAGTTACGGCTTGCGGTAATGTCGCTCCTGATCACGGTAAAGGAAGCTGAATTTACTTTTTTGAAGGAAAAGACCAACGCCACGGCTGGCAACCTGAGTGTGCAGATACAAAAGCTGAAGGATGCAGGATATATTAAAGTCACTAAGCAATTCAAAGACAATTACCCTCAGACCATTTGCATGGTGACTTCAAAAGGTATTCATGCTTTTGAAAAATATGTAGATGATTTAAAAACCTATTTAGGGAATTGATTGTTTTATGGGTGCCTATTGTTCAAGGTCGGCAAAAGCTGGTGAAGATCCTTCATGGATGAACCGCTGCTGACAGGCAGGTTTACTTTTAAAAAAATGCATGGATCCGATCCTAACCGTAACTCATCTTACTAAACAATTTTCCTCTATAACAGCAGTGGACGACCTTTCCTTTACAGTCAATGAAGGTGAGGTTTACGGATTTTTAGGGCAAAACGGGGCTGGGAAATCCACTACCATCCGAATGCTGCTTAC
>JANLYU010000277.1:0-4185 GCA_031365785.1 Flavisolibacter sp.
GTGTTTAACTGCTTTAAAGCCATGCTCCTGCAAAGCAAATTCCCTTTGCTGCAGCTGGGAGAAGCCGGCCATACCAAATTCCTTATAGGATTTTGACAATTCAAACATAGAGCTATTCAATGCATGAAAACCAGCTAGTGTGATGAACTGGAATTTATAACCCAGTTGCGCAAGTTCTTCACGGAAAGTCAGCATTTGTTTTTCTGATAAATGTTTCGACCAGTTGAAAGATGGAGAGCAATTGTAAGCTAGTAATTTTCCTGGATACAATTCATGAATGCCCTGTGCAAATTCCCTGGCCATTCCCAGGTCGGGGTGGGAGGTCTCCATCCATATCAGATCTGCAAATGGTGCATAGGAAATACCCCTCGAAATGCACTGCTCCACACCATTTTTTACATGGTAAAACCCATCGTTGGTGCGCTCCCCGGTGATGAACATGCTGTCCCTTTCATCTATATCAGAAGTGATGAGATTGGCGGCTTCGCCATCGGTGCGCGCAATGATGAGAGAAGGCACATCCATCACATCAGCTGCCAGCCTTGCGGCTACCAGTTTGTTTACCGCTTCCTGTGTGGACACCAACACCTTTCCACCCAGGTGTCCACACTTCTTTGCACTGGACAACTGGTCTTCAAAATGCACGCCTGCCGCTCCAGCTTCTATCATCGCTTTCATCAATTCAAATGCATTCAGGTTTCCACCGAATCCTGCCTCTGCATCGGCAATAATGGGGCGCATCCAGTCTTTTACATTGTTTCCATTCACAGAATCAATCTGTTCGCAACGTAGCAATGCATTGTTAATGCGCCTGACCACATCCGGTACTGAATTTACCGGGTAAAGTGATTGATCAGGGTACATCATCCCGGCCACATTGGCGTCAGCAGCTACCTGCCAGCCACTCAAATAAATGGCGTCTAATCCTGCTGCAATTTCCTGGATGGCCTGGTTTCCAGTAAGGGCTCCTAAAGCACATACTACCTCCTGTTGCTGTAGCATGTTCCATAATTTTTCCGCACCGTTGCGGGCAATGGAATATTCAATTTTTACTTTTCCGCGCAGTTTCAAAACTTCTTCTGCTGTATAAGGACGGAAAATATTTTTCCACCTGGTGTTTTGTTGCCAGTCTGATGTAATGGTAGAGGCGTTTTGTTTGGGGTACATGATGATATTTTTTGATTTCAATAAAAGTTAAACCGCTTGCTGTATCGCATTATTAAATTGCTCTGACCTTACTTCTATGCCATGTTCGAAGCAAATCTTTTTGTCGCTGCTTGACAAGATTAGAGGATAAGCAGAAAGCGTAAGAAATTCTTCAAACCTTGGAAGAACGATCAGCCTATTGAACAAACAGATGGCCTGAATATATTGACCCTCTTGATAATTGGCATTTCCAACAGTTTCCCTGATGGTTATGATTTCCTCATCCCGCAGGTCTTCATAAATGGAATGCGTAAATTTCCTTCCATCGGAAAGTGTTACCTGATGGTGTAACCATTGCCAAACCTGTGTCCTGGAAATTTCAGCTGTTGCAGCATCTTCCATGAGGTGATGAATGGCAGCAGCACCCTGTCCCCGTAACCAGCTTTCCAGGTATAGAATGCCAATATTGATGTTGGTACGGATCCCTTCTTCCGTGATGGTGCCCACAGGAACTTCCAGCAAGGCAGCTTCGGTGGTATTGAAATCTTCCCGTTTGATGTGAAGCTGGTTGCGGTATTTCATATGTTCATTGAATACTTGCATGGCAACCGGAACCAACGCCGGATGGGCTACCCATGTACCGTCATGTCCGTCCTGAACTTCCCTCAATTTATCGGCTTTTACTTTTTCCATGGCCTCGGCATTGGCTACAGGATGATTCTTTATTGGAATCTGCGCTGCCATGCCACCGATGGCCAAAGCGCCCCTCTGGTGACTCGTTTTTACTACCAATTGAGTGTACGCCCTCATAAAAGGTGCTGTCATGGTAACTTGTGCGCGATCGGGTAAAACAAAATCAGAAAAGTTTCTAAACTTTTTAATGAAAGAAAATATGTAGTCCCAGCGGCCGCAATTCAATCCTGCAGCATGGTCTTTAAGTTCCCATAAAATTTCATGTAGCTGGAAAGAAGCCATGATCGTTTCAATCAGTACGGTAGCCTTGATGGTTTTCTGTGCGATATTCAGGTAGTCCTGGGCAAAAATGAAAACATCATTCCAAAGGCGTGCTTCCTGGTAGCTTTCCAGTTTGGGAAGGTAAAAATAAGGACCGCTTTTATGAAGCATCAGGTTCACTGCATTGTGAAAAAAATACAATCCAAAATCAACGAGAGCACCACTGGCAGGTTCACCATCTATCAGTATATGTTTTTCTTCAAGGTGCCAACCACGCGGACGTACCATCAACGTGGCAATTTTATCCTTCAACCTGTATGCTTTTCCCTCCGCACTGGTATAATTGATGGAACGATTTACGGCATCCACCAGATTTACCTGACCCTGAAGGGTATTATCCCACGACGGCGCATTGCTGTCTTCCAGGTCTGCCATAAAAACGCTGGCACCGGAGTTCAGTGCATTGATCATCATTTTTCGTTCAACCGGTCCCGTTATCTCTACCCGACGGTCCATCAGGTCATACGGTAATGGAGAAATTTTCCATTCATTTTCACGAATCTCCCGGGTGGCTTCCAAAAAATGAGGCTTCCATCCATTGTCTATTTTGAGTTGCAGGTGCTCCCTTTCAACCAATAATTTTTTGCGGGTGGCATTGAATGTCCGGTGCAGCTGTACCAGGAAAGCCAGTGCATCGGTGGTTAATATATTTTCATAGGATGGATTATAAGGCGCTTTGATGGTGAGTCCATCAACGGGTGTGTTACGGGCCAAAGTTTCCATGAGTAATAATTTTATCTGAAATTAAGAAAAATTTCTAAATAGCGAAATTTTCGCTAAATATTTTTTTTTCGTTGTATGAAAGGAATTTGTATTTTGTTGCCATGGTATCAGAAAACGAAAGCGTCAGGCTCATATTTGGTTTGAAAATCAAGGCGCTCCGGCAGTCCAAAGGTTTGTCGTACCAGCAACTGGCGGATCATGCCGGGCTATCAGTTTCATATGTGCATGACATTGAAACAGGAAAAAAGTTTCCCAAGGCAGACAAAATCATTGCCCTCGCCAAGACGCTGGGGGTAGATTATGACTACCTGGTTTCTCTGCGTGCCAGCAAAAAACTCCAACCCATCATTGACCTTATCTCATCTGATTTTCTAAATGCTGTTCCCTGGGAGCATTTTGGACTGGCACCGGCCAACTTGTTGGATTTATTTTCCAGTGCCCCGGATAAAGTAACGGCATTCATTTCCACCTTGCTGAAGATTTCAAGGCGGTACCAGTTATCAAAGGAAGGATTTTATAATTCTGCTCTTCGGTCGTACCAGGATTTACAGGATAATTATTTTGAAGACCTGGAACAGGCCGTCATACAATTCAGGGAGACCTATGATCTTACAGAAGAAGTTCCTTTGTCCATTGTGAGCATGGAAAAAATATTGTCACAAATGTCCATTCAGGTAAATCGGAAAAGGATGCCTGGCGTAAAAGGCCTGGAAAGATTGCGGTCCTATTTTGCTGTTGAAAGTAAAACCCTGTACATCAATAAACGTCTGAGTATACCACAGGAAAAATTTTTGATGGGAAGAGAATTAGGATTTCAGTACCTGGGTTTGAGCAGCCGCCCATATGAAACGGTGTACACGGGTAATGAATCTTTCGAAATCATGCTGAATAATTTCAAAGCCTCTTATTTTGCAGCAGCCCTGCTCATGCCCGAAGAGCATTTTGTGGAACAGGTGAAAGGAGTTGCCCGGCAGGCATCATGGAATTCCCAGAAATGGATGGGGTTGATTTCACTCTATGAAGTAACACCAGAAATGATGATGGAAAGGCTGACCAATATCCTGCCCCGTCATTTTGGAATTGATCACCTTTTCTTTTTGCGTATGAATGGGAATGGAATTGACCGGCACTACGATATGACCAAGGAATTGCATTTGTCGCAATTACATAATCCATATGGCAACGCCCTTTATGAACATTATTGTCACCGATGGATCTCTATCAAATCCATTAAGGACGTGGTGACGCAGATAAAGGCAAAAAAATATTCAGGTCCTGTAGTGCAGGTTCAGATATCCCAAT
>JANLYU010000337.1:0-5907 GCA_031365785.1 Flavisolibacter sp.
GCTGTTCCACGTATAAAGGGTCTCTTTCCTGGTTATCGGTGATGTAGGCAGCGAATCCAATTTTGTTGGCAATACGACCCCTGATCGTGGCACCCCTTGTATTCAGAAAAATATGCTGGTCATTGTTCTTTTCTTTCCCTAAATAATACTGTATCACAGGATCTACCGCTAAAAAAAAATCTTTCTCATGAACTTCATAAAAAGTAGCTGGCGACCTGTAAAACCTTTTCAAAAATGTTTTTTTACTCTGGAATTGTTGCACTGACCATTCGCTTGAATTCATCAGCGTCCTCTCGGCATTGAAAACATCCACTCTTGTCAGTCTGGTGCCAGTAGAATGAGGGGAATTGACCTCCACCTCCGGTGTGGGTGAAATCTCTCCTGCACTGTTCACCATTATTGCTGCATTTCTGTATTTTTCAATTACTGGAATGAACTGCTTACGACTGAACGGCCTGTTCTTTGAAAAATTTAAAATTGAATCCTTCTGGGCTTTTATTTCGATTCTTTCCAACAGAATATTTTCTCTGGCACCTTCAGGGAAATAAGTAGTTTGAGAAAAGGCGGTGAAGGATATCAGTAAAAAGAACAGTTGAATAGCGGTTTGTTTAAATTGCATCTGGACAGATTATAGTTTCAAATTATGCAAAAATACCTGATAAAGGGTATCAACATGGTGAATGAAGGAAGGATACGCCACGTTGATGTGCTCCTTGCTCAAGAAAGAATTGAAAAGATTGATACAAATATTAGGCACACAGGGTCTTCCTGTATAGAAATAGATGGGGAAGGCAAGTATTTACTTCCTGGTTGTATCGATGACCAGGTTCATTTCCGGGAGCCTGGCCTAACCCATAAGGGCACTATTTATTCAGAATCAAAGGCCGCGGTGTGCGGGGGCGTTACCTCTTTCATGGAAATGCCCAACACGGTACCGCCAGTCTTTACACAATTGCTGCTGGAAAAAAAATATGCCATTGCATCCCAAACGGCACTCGCCAATTATTCATTCTACATGGGCACTTCCAATGATAATGTGGAAGAAGTACTTCGAACCAATGAAAAGAAGGGCGAAGTTTGCGGAGTAAAAATATTTATGGGTTCTTCTACGGGCAACCTGCTGGTAGATAATTACCTTACCCTGGATAAACTTTTTAGCGAAAGTGAATTGCTGATCGCCACCCATTGCGAAGAGGAAGACATCATCAGGGCTAACTATGACCGGTTAAAGGCCATAAAACAAAAACTGGAACCTTCGGATCATCCTGTGATCAGAGATGAGGATGCTTGTTTTGAATCTTCTTTTAAAGCCGTTCAGCTGGCAAAAAAACATGGGTCCCGGCTGCATATCCTGCACATTAGTACCGAAAAGGAATTACAATTGTTTACGAACATGATTCCTCTGGCGGCTAAAAAAATTACGGCGGAAGTTTGCGTACACCACCTTCATTTTACCAGTAACAATTACGACCACCTGGGATACCTCATCAAGTGCAATCCAGCCATTAAGGAAGCAAGAAACCGTGCCGCGCTCTGGCAAGGGCTTATGGACGATAGACTGGACGTTTTAGCAACAGACCATGCGCCTCATTCCTGGGAAGAAAAAATGGGATCCTATGAGGAGGCGAAAGCAGGTATTCCTCTGGTACAGCATTCCCTGTTACTACTTTTTCATTATTTCAAAGAAGGAAGAATTTCTCTGGAAAAAATCGTCCAGAAAACTAGTCATGCAGTAGCCGACTGTTTTCAGATAAAAAATAGAGGCTACATCAGGGAAGGTTATTATGCAGATCTGGTGATCGTGGATCCTGAACAAAGTACTACAGTTTCAAAGGAAAATATTTTGTATCAATGTGGCTGGAGCCCTTTTGAAGGCAACACCTTTCCGGCAACCATCACCCACACCTTTGTTAACGGTTATCTGGTTTATGGAAATGGGCAGTGGAATGAATCTGTAAAAGGAAAACGTTTAACTTTCAACAGGTAAGTTATACACTCATCGGCCAGGGAGGTGATGATTGAATGACTGACAGGGAATTGATTCATTGAATTCTTATTAAAGGCTGATTGCTACCAATATGGATCACAGCCAACTATTACATGCAGGTTGACAAGATTACTTTCAATGATATTTCTATCTTCCATACGGAAGAAGAATTTTCTATTTTTCACAAACTGGATTTTACTAAAACTGTAGGAGGTAGGGTATGGCTGCGCAGGCTTTTCATGGAACCCCACTACGACCTGAAAAGGATTTTGGATACCCAACAAATCATCCAGTTATTTTTGGAACACCTCAACGAATGGCCGCAGGAAATTACCAATGGCACCATCATCATGATGGATAAATTTCTAGATTATAACCTGGATACCATTCCGCAGCACCAGACACTCCTGAACAGCTATGCGTATAAAATATTCCATAGCCAGGACTATGCCATGCTGAAATACTCCGTCAGTCATTTTGCTGATTTTTACAGGGGTATGAAAAAACTGGTGATGTTGTATTCCCGGGCGCCTTTGCCTGCCGGCCTTTCTTTTTATATAGAAAGAATTGAAAAAATTCTGAGGCACGAGGCATTGAGTTTATTAGCTGAAATAAAGCCGGACCAAAAACCTTCGGTGCTACAGAACCTGTTTTTTGGTCATTATTTGACAACAACTTTTAAAACAGAAACGATTGAGCTCATGGATATATTTTCCAGGCTGGACGCATGG
Organism: Flavisolibacter sp.; assembly: GCA_031365785.1. Taxonomy (GTDB): domain Bacteria; phylum Bacteroidota; class Bacteroidia; order Chitinophagales; family Chitinophagaceae; genus Flavisolibacter. The sequence continues at coordinate 2,719 of JANLYU010000337.1, forward strand.
AATTCAATGGCGCTGGCAGTTAAAACATTCAATTTAAAATTTCCAGAATTTCTGGAACAGCATGAAGCTTTTGTGAGCGCTGAAGGATTGTATCATTTACTGTTGCCCAAGCCGGTAGCCTATGACCTGGTTTTAAGGCCTGATGATAATTTTCTTTTCTTAACCGGAGCTAATATGGCAGGAAAAAGCACGCTGATCAAGGCGCTGGGCTCCAGTGTTTTCCTGGCGCACATTGGCATGGGCATACCTGCCAGGAAAATGCAACTCAGTTTGTTTGACGGGTTATTAACGAATATCAATGTATCAGACAATATTTCGAAAGGTGAAAGCTATTTTTTTAATGAAGTACAGCGGATCAAAAATACCATATACAAAATCAATGATGGAAAAAAATGGCTGGTGCTTATTGATGAACTTTTTAAGGGAACCAATGTCCAGGATGCCATGAAGTGTTCGCTGGCGGTGATCAGAGGGTTTCTAAAAATCAAGAATTCATTGTTTATCCTTTGCACGCATTTATATGAAATTGGAGAAGAATTGAAAAATTATCCAAACATTTCATTTAAATATTTTGAAACCAATGTCATGGATGACCAGCTGGAATTTAGTTACCAGCTGAAAGAGGGCATCAGCAATGACAGGATTGGATATGTAATTCTTAGAAGAGAAAAGGTAGTGGAGATGCTGGAGAAATTATAAGCTTGGATAGGCACCCGGCTGATGCCACCGCTGTTGGAATAGTGCCCGTTCTGCAGTCAATTGAAACCGTTTATGATGAAGAATAAAAATAAGTGTGCCTTTTTATTCGTTGTATGCTTTGGTATAATCCTTACCGGATTGGCCCAGCATCCTGTGGATGTAGAAGCCTATCACTTTGAAATTGAGCTAACAGATCAATCGGATGCAATAACAGGTAAGGCATGGATCGATGTCAGATTTTTAGAAGATGCAACAGAAATCAGCTTTGATCTGGCTTCGATAGAAAATGATAAAGGGATGTATGCTTACCAGGTTATGGAGAACAGCCTTCCATTACAGGCGGTTCACGTTCATGATGTAGTGCATATCACATTACCCAAAATGGCGAGAAAAGGGGAAAGCCACCGGTACGAGATTCAATATATGGGTACGCCGAAAGATGGGTTGATCATATCAAAAAACAAATTTGGAGACAGAACTTTTTTTGCAGACAACTGGCCCAACAGGGCACATCAATGGATTCCTTGCATAGACAGACCAGATGACAAAGCTGCATTTGAATTTTTAATCACCACACCCCTCCAGTACCAGGTTATATCAAATGGCATTCTGATCAAAGAGACTAAAATTGATGGCTACAGAAAGCTAACCTACTGGAAGGAAACCATTCCCCTTCCCACCAAAGTGATGGTGATCGGCGTGGCTAAATTTGCAGTAAAAGAATGGCGTGATCATCCCATGGATGTCCCAGTGAGTGCATGGGTATATCCACAGGACAGTTCCAGAGGATTTTATGATTATGCTGTAGCTCCTGGCATTCTCACTTTCTTTTCAGACCTGATCGCTCCGTTTCCTTATAAAAAATTAGCCAATGTACAATCCAAGACCATCTTCGGCGGTATGGAAAATGCAAGCGCTATTTTTTATGCTGAAGACCTGGTTACGGGAGATCGTCAATCGGAAGATGTGGTGGCCCATGAAATAGTGCACCAGTGGTTCGGTGATATGGCCTCTGAAAAAAGCTTTGCGCATTTATGGCTAAGCGAGGGTTTTGCAACCTATCTCACAGATCTCTATTTTGAAAAAAAATATGGAAGGGATTCATTTGTCAAACGCCTTCAAAAGGAGCGGGATGCGGTGAGACAGTTTGTTAAAACAAATCATCATCCTGTAATAGATTCTACTTCAGACCTGATGTCCCTGCTCAATGCTAATAGTTATCAGAAAGGAGCATGGGTATTACATATGCTGCGGAATGAAGTGGGTGATTCCACCTTTCAAAAGTTACTGAGGGTCTATTATTCCCGTTATGCGGGAAGCAATGCTGAAACCAGGGATTTTCAAAGGGTCGCTGAAGAGGTTTCACAAAAACAGATGCAATGGTTTTTTGATCAGTGGTTGTACCAGCCCGGAATACCCAGTTTGCTGATAGAATGGAAAGGTGATCATAAGGAAATAAAATTGCAGGTAAAACAATTGAATGATCAATTATACCGGCTCAGGCTGTCGCTGCTGATTACCACAAAAAATGGGTCCACGAGGATGGTTCATTATTTTATAGAAGAAAAAGAAACAACTATCAAGCTTTCCCTTGATTCGGAGCCGGTATCAGTAGTTGCAGATCCAATTACAGTTTTGTTGTATGAGGGTATTGTACAGGAAAAGAAATAATAAGTGAAGATGTAAAATCTACTAATTTTTCCTGGTCATCTAGGGTGATGCATGATGAAGTTTTACACCTGCCACCTTATACCAGCATCGTTACAGGATTTTCCATGTATTTCTTGAAGGTCTGGAGAAAAGATGCTCCCACTGCGCCATCCACACTCCGGTGGTCACAACTCATGGTGATCTTCATGACATGACTCACTCCGAACCCTTCTCCCTTGCATACCACTACCTCTTTGATTCTTCCCACTGCCATGATCGCACTATCGGGTGGATTGATGATCGCTGTAAATTCTTCAATGTCCATCATACCCAGGTTGGAGATGGTAAATGTATTTCCACTGAATTCATTTGGCTGTAACTTTTTATTTCGAGCCTTGCCGGCCAGCTCTTTGCTTTCTGTAGCCAACTGGCTGAGGCTTTTCTGATCTGCAAATCGAATAACAGGGACAATGAGACCATCTTCAATAGCTACCGCCACTCCTACGTGAATGTGCTGGTACTGCCTAATAAAATCACCCATCCAGGAAGTATTTACAGCAGGATGTTTTCGAAGGGCCATCGCCACCGCCTTTATGATCATATCATTGAATGAAATCTTTACTTCACTGACTTCATTCATCTGGGTCCGCGCCAGCATGGCGTTGTCCATATTGATTTCCATCGTCAGATAGAAATGAGGCGCACTGAATTTGCTTTCGCTCAGCCGCTTCGCTATCACTTTACGGATCTGTGATACGGCAGTATCCGTATGTCCTTCCTGACCGGTAACCACCGCGTTGGTTATTTTTTTGGCATCAGTTGCATTGGAGGTGGGCTCAG
>JANLYU010000380.1:0-2766 GCA_031365785.1 Flavisolibacter sp.
GCTGTTATCAACAATCCTTTTTGGTGGAGCGCTGATGAAAAATTTTTCAACAACTGTCTGGCAACAAAAATTAGTGTGCCTGTTCCGAAGACGGTGATCCTTCCTTCAAGAGATTTGCCTGCAGATACTTCTTCTGATTCATTCAGTAACCTTTCCTACCCTTTAGATTGGGGTACCATTTTTAATTATATCGGTTTCCCGGCATACATGAAACCTTTTGCCGGTGGTGGCTGGAAGCATGTTTACAAACTGACAGGCGTGGATGATTTTTTTGAAAAACATGCTGAAACCAAAGAACTGGTAATGCTGCTGCAGGAAGAAATTGTTTTTCAAGAATACTACCGCTGCTATTGCATCGGAGGAAAGTATGTACGCATTATGAGTTATGAACCACGCAACCCTCACCACCTGCGTTATGTTGCAGACTTTAAACCTTCAGAAGAAAAATTAAAAATGATGACAGATATAGTATTACGCATCAATCATTATTTAGGTTATGATTTTAATACAGTAGAGCTGGCATTGAGAGACGGTGTGCCTTATGCAATTGACTTCTGCAATCCTGCGCCAGATGCTGAAAGAACCAGTGTGGGGGATGAAAATTTTGAGTGGGTGGTGGAAACTGCAGCCAACTATGCCATTGAAAGGGCAATGGCTCATGTGGATGGCGCTGATAATCTTACCTGGGGTGAATACATAAAAAGAAGTGCCAACAAGCAAGCTCTTTATAATGGATAATTTTCTGAATGGATAATTGATAATTGAATAATTGATAATTCCTTTGATTGAAATATTTCAATGGGAGTTATATGGTATCTGAGAAAAAATTATCAGTCGTTCTTTATATATTTAATCAACAATCACTTTAATTCAAATACTTCAATGGAATTATGATGCGCCTGGAATAGGAAAATTATCAACTATAAATTGTTCAATTATCAATTAAAAACTATGGGTAACATTTCATATAAAAACTTTACAGTTGGTGTGGAAGAAGAGTACATGGTAATTGATCCTGAAACGAGGGAACTCAAAAGCCATGAACAAAAAATTGTGCATGAGGGACAGAAAATTATCAAAGATAAAGTTAAAGCAGAAATGCACCAGGCGGTAGTGGAAGTAGGCACAGATATTTGCCAGGATGTGGATGAAGCGTTTATGGATGTGGCTGCACTGCGTAAAACCATCAGTGGAATTGGTGATAGTCTTGGCTTAAAGCTTGGCGCTTCCGGCACTCATCCTTTTAGTCATTGGGAAAGTCAACTGATTACCGATCATGTGCGGTACAATGAAATTGTAAATGAACTGCAGGAAGCTGCCCGTAGCAATCTCATTTTTGGCCTGCATGTGCATGTAGGTATGGAATCAAGGCAACTGGCCATTCATATTGCTAACTCTGCCCGTTACTTTTTGCCGCATGTATATGCACTCAGTACCAACTCCCCTTTCTGGGAAGGAAGACAGACCGGTTATAAATCTTTCCGCACAAAAGTATTTGATAAATTCCCACGTACAGGCATACCCGATTTTTTTGAAAGCATAGAAGCTTATGAAAGTTATGTGAACCTGCTGATAAGAACCAACTGCATAGACAATGCAAAAAAAATATGGTGGGATCTAAGAGTGCATCCATTCTTTAACACAGTAGAATTCCGGATTTGCGATATTCCCATGACGGTGCATGAAACTATTGCCATCACTGCGTTATTCCAGGCCATTTGTGCCAAGCTATATATGCTCCGCAACCAGAACCTGAACTTTATGATGTACTCACGGGCTCTGCTGAACGAAAATAAATGGAGGGCCAGCCGCTATGGTATTGACGGCAGCCTGATTGATTTTGGAAAGGAAAAAGAAGTAAACACCCGTGTGCTGATCTATGAACTGCTGGATTTTGTAGATGATATGGTGCCACATTTAGGAAGCAGGCATGCCATCAATCATGTACATAAGATACTGGAAGGCGGCACCGGTGCAGACAGGCAGATGGCAGTGTATGAACAAAATAAAAACCTTGTGGAGGTAGTGGATTATATACACGGGAATTTTTTGTCAGGCATCTGATTTTTCGAAAAAATACCTTCTTCAATCTCCCAGGCATTACTCCGGAATTGTTTTTTGCCTGATACAATTACATTTTGGCCTCTGCACGACAATCTGGTTTTAAAAAATCGCTAATTTTACAGGATGAATTTAAGTGGAACACAAAGCATAAAAGTGGCGATATTAGACTTGTATGATGGTGCGGCAAACCAGGGAATGCGTTGCATAAGAGAAATTCTGAATCAATTTAGAGATCGGTCCAACCTTGATATTATTTGGGATGAATTTGATGTGCGGCGGAAAAAAGAAGATCCGGATATGAGCTATGATATTTTCATTTCCAGCGGCGGCCCCGGAAGCCCCCTCGAAAGCATAAACAGCGAATGGGAAAAAGTATATTTCAATTGGTTGAACCAGGTGGAGCAATGGAATAACAGCGAAAAAAGACCACAAAAAAAATATGTGTTTTTCATTTGCCATTCATTTCAACTGGCCTGCAGACATTTTGCTGTGGGCAATGTTTGCAAACGAAAAGGCACTGCCTTTGGTGTATTCCCGGTTCATTTGTTAGCTGCCGGAAAACATGAAAAAGTTTTTGATGGCATGAAAGATCCTTTTTACAGTGTTGACAGCAGGGATTATCAGGTGATAGAAGCAGATAAAGATCGTCTGCATCAAATGGGCCCTCAAATTTTGGCCATAGAAAAAGAAAGGCCCCATGTA
>JANLYU010000472.1:0-21891 GCA_031365785.1 Flavisolibacter sp.
AAAATGATATAACTTCCTCAAAACTGTTTCAGCCTGGCAAAATTGTGGAACAGTTTTACTCCTGCTGAATAAGAATGAAGATTAAGTGGCGGGTAGCTGATGTGCCCGAAAAAAGTATGTATTTTTACCTCATAAATCTCAAGAATGAAACTTTTTGTTGCCGGTCTTCCGTACGATCTCTTTGACGAGGAATTAGTTGAAATCTTTGAAAAATTCGGCACCATCGCTTCCGCCAAGGTCGCCATGGATAAAGAAACGGGTAAAAGCAGGGGTTTTGCTTTTGTGGACATGCCCAATGAAGAAGAGGCTAGGGAAGCCATCGAGCATCTCAATGACATTTCATTAGGTAAAAAACCACTGGTAGTAAAAGAAGCTGACGAACGTGGCGGTCCAGGCAGTGGATCCGGCGGGGGTTACCGGGGAGGTGGTGGAAGTGGAGGTGGCTATAAAGGTGGTGGCGGTAGTGGAGGTGGATATAAAGGCGGTGGTGGAAGTGGAGGCGGATATAAAGGTGGCGGCGGTAATAGTGGGGGTGGAAATAGCGGGGGTGGCGACAGGGACCGCAAACGTTTCTGATCTGAATTGATTCTTTCTCAATATAGCAGTCAACCTCTATCTTTCGTCCGGGGTTGATCTTTTTTCTTACCCTTATGTATTTGGTCATTTTTGTGCATCCTTATGGAAATGACCTGCTATGCAACACCAAACTAATGCGCCTGACCCGCGCTATTTCCAACTTGTTTTCCAATTGATTTTTTTATCGTATGGTATTCTTTGGCTCCATTGGGAAGCCAACTGGGTGCATTACCTGACCTGTATTTCAGGATGCCTGTTTTTTAATTATTCCATGGAAAGTTTCCGGCAGAGGAAATTTTTGCCGTTGGTTGGCAAACACGGTTGGATGCAATGGGGATTTAGTGTCATGATCAGCGCAGCCAGCCTTTGCCTATTGTTAAAAACTAATCACTGGTATACCGCTTTACTATCCGCTTTCCTCACCGTAACCTCCAAGTATGTATTAAGGATCCATGGAAAACATCTATTCAATCCTTCCGCCTTCGGTATCGTGGCCACCGTTTTAATTACAGGTGACGCATGGCTTTCACCAGGTCAATGGGGATCAGATGCCGTCATTTTCTTTTCGGTGATCACACTGGGAACGATCGTAGTAACCAGAGTTCAAAAGCTAGACGTGAGCATGGCTTTCCTCATCACCTATATGGGCTTGCTTTTCTGGAGGCAGGTTTTGGTGCTGGGCTGGCCGGCAGATTATTTCTTTCACTCCCTTTGCACAGGAAGCCTGCTTTTATTTTCCTTCTTCATGATCTCAGACCCTAAAACGTCACCGGCCCTTCCGGCAGTGCGTATCGTGTGGGCCATGCTGATCGCTGTGGTGGCTTTTTATCTTTCTGCCTTCAGGTGGCAGAATAATACACCCATTGGGGTTTTAGTGCTGGCGGGCCTCCTGGTCCCTGTGCTGGACACGCTGTTCAGATCAGACAAATTTCAATGGAAACCCACCCACATTAGTTCAATTTATTCAACCATCAATTTTTAAATATGAAAACTTTAATGAAAAAACTCACTGCATTGATCATTTTGTTTGCCATGATCAGTCACGAAGCCAATGCTTTCTGCGGATTTTATGTAAGCAAAGCAGATGGAACTCTGAAAAATAAAACTTCACAGGTCATCATCGTCCATGATGGAAATCGCAACGTAATCACGATGTACAATGATTTCCAGGGAAACTTTAAAGACTTTGCCATGGTGGTTCCTGTGCCTGTGGTCCTTAAAAAAAGTGACATCAAAGTGGTGGACCAACAGATATTTCAACTGTTGAATGACTATAGCCAACCAAGACTGGTTGAGTATTTCGATCAGAATCCTTGCAACAGAATCATGGAATATGCTTTACCCGGTAAAGTAGCAGGCAGTGCCTCTGATCAAAAGATTGAAAATGGATACGGGAATCACAAAAGAACCCTTGGGGTCACTATTGAAGCCAAATACCTGGTGGGTGAATATGACATACTCCTCCTGAGTGCAAAAGAATCTTCAGGTCTGAAAACATGGCTGGAGGAAAATGGTTACAAGATCCCGCCATCCGCCAATGAGGTTTTGGAACCTTATATTAAAAGCAACATGAAATTCTTCGTAGTGAAAGTAAATGAAGAAGAAAAGAAAAAATTGTCGGGAAATTTTTTGCGTCCGATTCAGATATCTTTCCAGTCACCCAAATTCATGTTGCCCATCCGGCTGGGAATGGCCAATGCGGAAGGCGACCAGGATATGCTGGTATATGCATTTACAAAGCAGGGCAGGATAGAATGCACCAATTACAGAACCGTATCCTTACCCACCGATAAAAATATACCGTTGTTTGTACAGAATGACTTTAATAGTTTCTATTCCAACCTGTTTCAGCACCAGTGGAAACGAGAAGGTCGTTCAGTAGCCATGCTGGAATATGCATGGGATGTGACCCCTAACAACTTTGTCAAGTGCGATCCCTGTGTGGCCACGGCACCTTCTGAACAGGACCTGGTTCAGGCAGGAGTATGGTGGATCCGCCGCAACTGGAATGATTACAGTGACGTCAATAAGGAAGACGACTATTCCTCCAATGTATTTTTTACACGTTTGCATATCCGTTATAACAGGCAGGCATTTCCACAGGACCTCATGTTCCAGCAAACACCCAATACAGAAAATTTCCAGGCACGGTATATCATTACACATCCTGCCACTGGTGATTTCAATTGCGAGGCGGGTAAGAATTACCTCAAAGGATTAAGAAAAAGGCGAATCGTGGAAATGGAAACGCTGACCTTTCTCACAGGTAAAGGGTATAACGACTGGGACGTAGTGGACATTAAAAATGAAGAAAAGATGGCCCCCGGAGGTGCCACGTATCAGGCGGCAGCTCTTGTGGCGGGCCAGAAAACAGGAGGAAATCACTTTTTAATATTAACCCTGCTTGGTGTGCTTGGGGTAGGATCTATGTTTGGTATAGGTAGAAAAAGAATCTAGGAGCGTAGTATGGTTGGCATATCACCCCAGTTACATGGGGTGATTTATTTTTACCACCGACAATTCAATGGTGGATGAATTCCTTTACTAGAGGAATGTAATTAGCGTAGCACCCTTGGTGGATGGCTTTAACAAATCGAAACAAAACTTCTGCATGATTTTTTAGTCTCTTATGGGTGCCAACAGCATAATAAACTCAAATTATGAAAAAACTTTTTTTACCCATCTTATTGAGCATCTCCATTCCCCTTGCATTTTCCTGCAGCAGTACTGGAAGATTGGGCTATACGTTGAATGAAGCAGACGCTGCCTCTGCTATCAGGCAGATGCTTGAAATTGGCGCCAGGGATGGTGTTAATGGGGCATTTACCAAAGATGCGATCATGTCCACCTTATTTCCTGAACCTTTAAGAAAGACTTTGAATACCCTTCAACAATTGGGGCTGACAAATGAAATCGACAGGTTTACTACCACCCTGACATCAGCTTCTGAAAAAACAGCTGAAAGGTCAATTCCCATTTTTATCAGTGCTATTAATAATATGAAGTTTACGGATGCCATGAGGATCATCAAAAATGGAGGCACTTCCGCTACCGATTATCTTCGAAGCGCAACCGGAACTGAATTGCGCAACTCTATCAGGCCGGTGATGCAAACTGCATTAGATGAATATAAACTCAATGAACAGTGGAGCAAAATCATGAAACCTGCCCAAACAATCGGGGGAAATAAAATCAATCTTGACCTGGCCAATCTCATGGCAGGTATGGTCAGTGAAAAGATGTTTCAGAAAATAGAGGAAAAGGAAAAACAGGTAAGGGCAGAAACAGCAGCCCGCACCACACCGTTATTACAGAAGGTTTTTTCAAAGAAATGGAAATGATTTTCGCAGGATATAATTCCCCGCTTATGGCGGGGTTTTTTATATATAAAGCAACAAAACGAGGGATCAAGTGTTTCAGCCTATAACATTTCATCAAAAAATTAAATACTATGGTCAATACTAAAGGATATGCAGCTTATCATGCATCAGACGATGTAAAGCCATTTGAATTCCAACGCAGGGATACAGGTTCCCGGGACATTAAATTTGACATTTTATATTGTGGTGTATGCCATTCAGACCTCCATCAGGTGCGTAATGAGTGGGGTAATTCTATTTTTCCAATGGTTCCAGGGCATGAAATTGTAGGCCGGGTAACTGAAGTGGGTAACGAGGTCACAAAATTCAAAAAGGGAGATCTGGCCGGGGTTGGTTGCCTGGTGGATTCCTGCAGAGAATGCGATAACTGTCACAAAGGACTGGAGCAATTTTGCAGAAAAGGAGCAATAGGGACTTATAACTCTTATGAAAAGGATGGAAAAACGGTAACCTATGGAGGTTATTCGAAGCAGATTGTTGTTCATGAAGATTTTGTGCTTCATATTTCTGATAAACTTCCTATAGAAACTGTAGCCCCGCTTTTATGCGCGGGCATTACTACCTATTCACCGCTGAAACACTGGAAAGTAGGGAAGGGTCATAAGGTGGCAGTGGTTGGATTGGGAGGACTGGGTCATATGGCTGTAAAATTTGCCGCTTCATTTGGCGCAGAAGTAACCCTATTAAGCACTTCACCTAATAAGGAAACTGATGCCCGCCGTCTCGGGGCACACCACTTTGAACTGACAAAAAATCCGGAGCATCTGAAAAAATTATCCAGTCAATTTGATTTTATAATAGATACCGTTTCTGCACCCCATGATTATAATGTGTATCTGCAAATGCTAAACACGGACGGGGTGATGATTTGCGTGGGCGCCCCCCCCACACCCACAGAAATCCTTGGATTTAATCTGATTGGAAACAGAAGAAGCATTGCAGGCTCACTGATCGGCGGTTTACCGGAAACACAGGAAATGCTGGATTATTGTGCTGAAAATAAGATCACTTCTGATGTAGAAATGATCAGCATCGCCGACGTGAATAAATGCTATGAAAGGATGCTCAAAGGCGATGTGAAGTACAGGTTTGTAATTGATATGGCAACCTTGTAGCAGCGCCTTATAGGAATTGTATTATCAGGACAGTCCACCAACATGAATTATTTATAAGGATTTCCCAAAAGGTGTACATGGAATTTTTCATGTATTCCTTTTAGATTAATATGTGCTGAAGGTACAGCGGGATGATCCGGAAGAAGTTGATACAATTCATCGGAAACTACAAAACTATTATTCAGTTCTTTGGTAGCGGTTTGCAAACGGGATGCAATGTTCACCGGAAGCCCCATTACTGTAATGTTATTATTCACTCCCAGGCCAACATTGCCCGTAATCACTTTACCAACATGTAAACCAATACCGACATCGAGGTGATGATTAAATTGTTGCTGAAGGTAATGTTCATTAAAAAGTCGTACCTCTTCAAGCAGGTTAATTCCTGCCGCTACTCCATTCACTGCCGCCTCTTTCAGGTTGGTGCCAAATCCAAAAACCGCATATAGGCCATCGCCGGCAGTTTCAATGATCCTTCCCTTATTCTTTTCGATCGATTTCCTGAACAACATGAAAAGACGCCGTAGAATATGGATCACATCAAATGCCAGATTGTTTTCCATAAAAGGTGTGAAGTCACGGATATCCAGGAAGAAAGGCACTAACTCCCTTTCTTCTCCCATTTGGTTCTCCATATCCTTGTCTTCTATATAAAGGATGATGTCAGAATCGTCTCTGATGATTCGGTGAAGCTTGACCGGTGATCCGGTTACAAATGTCTGGCAAGCCAGACGCACATCTTCTGGTAACTGGATCGATTTCCTTAACAGCGTTTCTTCCATTGTGTAAGGAGTGAGGAAATCCTGCCCTTCCTTAATCAAAACCCGGCAGGTAGAACAGCGCCCATTGCCGCCACAGGCATGATAATGAGGAATGCCAGCTTCAAGAGAAGCCTGAAGTACGGATTGACCCTCTCTGATCATCACAGACCGGTCGCCAATAAATTCAAGCCAGAATGAATTTGACATGTTTCATGAACAGCAGAGTGGGGTAAGCCATCTGTGTTGGAGTAAGGTAAATATAAAATCCCGGTTTCATTTTCATCCCATCTTACTGGTGGGTAAGGAAGGTCTTGATAAGCTTAATTGGAAGTGCCATATCATCCTCATTCCAATTACCACCTCGAAAGGCCCGGATTTACTACACGAAGAATATATAGCTGGCACAGGTATTGCCTTAATTAACAAAAATCATTACAATGAAAAAGATTTTAATAGGTGCATTGGTTTGCGCCGCAGTAGCAGGTGTTGTTTTTTATTTGAAAGACCCTGAAAAATTTGCAGATACTGTGGATGATCTGAAAGACAAGGCAGATGATGCCTTATCCAAAGTAAAAAATAGTATCAGTAAGCAGGAAAAAGATCTGAGATCAGCAGTTAGCTAATTTTAAATGCGGCCCCAGGCCGCTTTTATTATCATCTTCATTCAAATTTTAAATCAATTAAAATGGGAAATATATTGTACGTAATAGTTGTAATACTTGTTATCGGTTGGTTATTGGGAATGTTTGCTTTCAATGTTTCCGGTGGCCTAATTCACCTGCTTTTAGTGGTGGCTGTAATTATTCTGGTAATCAAACTCCTTGGAGGCAGGAGAGGTATTTAATTCTAAGGTATAATAACCCCATAGGATTTCACAGTATACAGCGAGTCCAGGTTAGACATAACCTGGACTTTGCATTGGAAGAGGGCTGATAAGTAATCAATGGTGAAAAATCAAATTATATCCTAATCAATTAACTGATTCAAATAATTGTTAAGAAACCGTAAGGATTGGTCTTTAACATCCCAACAGCTGTCTGGCATGATTTAGGCCTTTAGTGGTGTAGTTCGTTCACCTTAAAAATTAAATATGAAACAAATAGTAACCATTTTAACTATCAGTGCTAGTATGATGATAGCCACATCATGTAACACCCGTCCTAAAACTTCGGAAGCGACTACAGTCATTTCCGCTCCGGATACGACTGGCCTTTCGCAATTTCAGCAGTGGAAAGCTAAAAACGAATTGGGCCCTAACCAAAATCTTAATAATCAATCTTCTGGACAGCCTACGAAGACTATTGTGAAATATGTCCCCGTTAAGACAACTCGTTCTACTGGTTCAGGTACAATGAATTCAGAATCAGCTAATACTGCAAAAGCTTCTCAAAAAAGAGGGATGAGCAAAGCTGCCAAGGGTGCCGTTATCGGTGGAGTAGGTGGTGCTGCAGCAGGTGCGGTGATCAATAAGAAAAACCGTGGGGTTGGTGCTGTAGTAGGAGGTGTTCTTGGTGCTGGTGCCGGTTATGGTATTGGACGCAGCAAAGACAAAAAAGACGGCCGTTATTAACCTATTTAAACATGTGTAAGCGGGGAACGAAATTCCCCGCTTTTTTTATGCCTGTCCTTCAAATATTGAGGGTATAGGTGTGTATTACTTTAATGATCTCTCTTAAATCTAATCATGTATAGCTGTGGAAAATGAGCATCAAAATGGAGGAAGGATTTTTAGTGATTAGACCCCAATTATTTCTACCGTATGCAATGGATTAGGAATAAAATATATGAAAGGGTCAAAAATGCTAATTTTTTTGGAAACCCCCGTTTGGCCTGCATTTCACTACATTTCCCATCCCATAAAATCGAATTCTGGTATCGAGTTTGAAGCATTATTGATATGGAATTAAATGCTCCCTTTATGAATCATGTGGTGTTGGTCGATGATGACCTGGACCACGGTATTTTATTCAAGCGCATCCTCCATCAGGTGGATCCTGGCAAGTCTTTAACTATCATTAAAGATGGTAGTGAAATCATTAATTTTTTGACTACCAGGGTTCCCGATCTGCTGTTTCTAGACCTGAATATGCCCCACAAAAATGGTCATGAATGCCTTCGTGAGATCCGGCAGGATCTGGCCTTAAAAGAGCTCCCGATTGTAGTATACAGCAGCTCCACCCATATGACAGATATCCAGAAATCGTACATGCATAACGCAGACCTGTATATGGTAAAGCCATTTAATTCTTTTCATTTAAGGAATGCCCTTCAATCTCTACTAACCATGGAATGGAGAAAAAATTACTCTCAACAACGGTACTATTTTATTAATAACAGGTTTGTTCCTTTTACAGCTCTTACCAGCTGAAAGTCTTATCATGATAATATAATGATGGATTGAATTTTATGGAATTACATAAAAAAACCCCTCCGGAAGAGGGGATTTTTCTATAAGGCGTTAATTGTCGTTATTGTTTAGTTACGGACGCCTGGTTTTAAAAGGATAGGATGAATTTAAAATAGAAGTTGACTGATATTGGATTTGGTTTTTCAGGAATGGATTTGAATTTAATGGGTTGGTTTTTCAGATATTGGAATGATTGATATACTACCAATCAACTTCTTAACAAATCTAACCCTGCAAGACCTGACAAACAATGGAACTAATGCCCGATTTCCGGGTTGTGGTATTTACTGGTGACATCGTAAAAACACCTGTGGATAATCGATAAGGTGTCTGAAAGAAAGAGCCGCCGGGAGGCTAAAAAAAGAAAAAGGGCCAGAATAGAAATTCAGCCCCGTTTAAAATCCAATATCCTATGAAAAACCAAGACGAAAGTAATGGGGTTATTCTGATAATGCAATAGGAGTTTTACTAATTCCCAAAAATAATTATTAAGCAGACTTTACAATTAATGATGGATTATGTATCTCAGGTGGACTGAAAGTGTGGTAGAAGGGGTACCAGGGCTTAGAGGGCATCCCTTAGCCAGAACCAGTACCTCTATAAATCATTACATCCTTGTACCCACTTCATGGGAAGCATGAATCCAAAATGTTAGCCATTTCAAAAGTTAATTGGGAATTTAGTAGAGGCAAAAGAATTTTTCAAAACTATCTTTGCCTTTCTGATATCCATTCTTTCATGGAATTATTTCATCAGAAGCAATATGGTAGCGATTCTTATTTTTTTTGTAGCACACTGGTATTTATCACTTTTTAGTCAAACTTTTTTCCAGCACCGATACGCAGCCCATAAGGCATTTACCATGAGTCCTGTTTGGGAGAAATTCTTTTTTGTTTTTGCCTATATCACTCAGGGGTCATCTTACATGAGCCCCCGCGTATACGGAATCATGCACCGCATTCACCATGCTTACACGGACACTGAAAATGACCCGCATTCACCTTCGTATGATAAGAATCTATTTAGTATGATGTGGAGGACCAGCATGACCTATGTGGGCATCATGTATGGAAAGATCCAGGTGGAAGAAAGGTTCACTAAAAATGTTCCCGATTGGCGCTCATTTGACTGGTGGGGTAATACCTGGTACTCAAGGCTATTATGGATTGGAGCCTATGTATGGTTTTATGCTGTTTTTGCACCCTCTGCCTGGTGGTTCCTCCTCATTCCAATTCACGCGGCAATGGGACCTGTTCACGGGGTTATCATTAACTGGTTTGCACACAAATATGGTGATGTCAATTATGAAACAGATAATACTTCAAAAAACCTTTTCAAGGTAGACCTGCTGATGATGGGAGAAGGTTATCATAATAACCACCATAAATTTCCATCGCGTACCAATTTTGCTTCTAAAAAGGGAGAATTTGACCCTACCTATCCCGTTATTGCACTTTTAAAGAAATGTAAAGTGATCAGGGTGGCGGTAGCAGAACCTCTTCAGCCTTAATAATTCCTCGGTGTTTGAATTCATCTTTTTTCCTACTACTGAAAGCAGTGAAAGGTAAGGTGGTACCTGGTACCACCTGAGATGAGTAACTAATCCTGAATGGGAGAGTGCCATGTAATTTGGTTGCGACCCTATTACAAAACTAATGTAAGTCCCATTATCAACGAGTAAACCATATGAAATACGTAGGACCTCTATAATTTACTTGGCCACATCGATCCTGATTTTCCTGTTTTTCATCTTCTGTTCCTTGATCATTTGCAGCGTATGGCTGGCTCTGGATTTGCGGATGGCCACAAAAGAAAAGAAATCCTTTACTTCAATCAAACCGATATCTTCTTTTTTCAATGCGCCTTTGTTGGAAAGAAAACCAACAATATCTACCTTATTCACCTTGTCTTTCTTACCCGCCGCAATGAAAAACGTGGTCCATTTAGGTTTTTCTGGTAGAACCTGTTCTTCTCCCAGGTCGGGAGGCGCCATAGTAGGATGTATAAATGAAGGAAGTTGTTCTTCCGGGCCAATAAGCAAGATGGCGGTGCCGGTGGCATCCATCCTGGCTGTTCGTCCATTTCTATGGGTGAAAACTTCTTTAGAAGAGGGTAAATGAAAATGAATGATGTACCGGATATTAGGAATATCCAGCCCGCGGGAAGCCAGGTCAGTAGTGACCAGAAAATTGACGCTTCCATTCCTGAATTTGGCCAATGCCACTTCACGGTCCCGTTGTTCCATGGCGCCATGATAAAAGGTATTGGTGATTCCCTTATAAGACAGGAGGGCGCTCGTCCTTTCCACCGCTTCACGGTGGTTGCAAAAAATGATGGTTGACCTGTTTCCCAGCAGGCAAATCAATTGAAATAGAGTTTCTATTTTATCTTTTTCCTGCGTTTTCAAAACCTGTATCCCCAAGGCAGGTGTCGCTTCATGTTCCTCAGGTAGAAAATTCAGTTTATGAAAATTATTTTCACCAAGGAAGGTCGGGATTTCCAAGGCCTCTGTGGCAGAAGTGAGAATTCTTTTTTTCAGAGAAGGCAGGGCGGCTAGAATGGCCTGCATTTCTTCTTGAAAGCCCAGTTCAAGAGACTTATCAAATTCATCCAGCACAAGCATTTCAATGGAAGATGCAGTAATATTTCCTCTGCGCAGGTGGTCAGCAATCCTGCCAGGCGTTCCTACAATTACTGCCGGAGGCTGAATGAGATTGTTTTCTTCAATTTCCCTTTTATGACCGCCGTAACAACAACTTATCTTAAATCCGGTGCCCATGGTCCTGAATACCTGTTCAATTTGGAGGGCCAGCTCCCGGGAGGGCACAATGATCATGGCCTGCGTATGTTTATGCTCATGTGTAAGTGCATGTAAAATTGGTAAAAGAAAAGCCAGAGTTTTGCCAGAACCTGTAGCTGATAAAATCATCACCTGATCTTTCTGATCAATAGCTTTTAGGGATGCTTTCTGCATTTCGTTCAAAGCCTCAATATTCAATATCGATAGAATGGAAGAAATGGAAATTTTAGGATGGTCCATGATGGCAAAAATAAAGGTTTGAAAGCGGGGGAACTGTTAAGGAGTGAAGGGTTCCGTTCATTTACACGATTCTGCCTGAACACAACAGTGGAAAGATAAGCTGATCAGCGGGCTAGGTTATGAATTATAAAGATCAATCCGAATCAATGATTTTGATTGACCTCTGGCTTGAGTTCAAGATCAGCACCCGTGTCCTGATTCTTTTTTTTCTTTTTGAAAAGTCCTCTAATTGCTTGTCCTACAGTTTTCTTTTTTTCAGCAGGAACCGCCACTTCATTGATGGAAGGGGTTTCTTTGGGGGTAAGATCCTGTTCCGGAGCAACAGAAGGAGGGATTACAATTTCTTCATTAATAGGCTGAAGCTCAGATTTATCTTGTGTAACTGGGATTAATTTTTTTGTTGTTTTGAAGGGTTGGTTTCTTGGTTTTTCAGGGGCAGGATGATTGACCATCAGGCTATCAGAGGGAAATACTGCTGTTTTCAACGGGTTGGTTTCTTCAGGCAGGGAAGTTTCTGTGGGATGTATAACAGTGGCAGTTGCCGCATGGTTATCTGTAGTTACTATTTTTGTAGCTACAGCATTCGCTGGTTCATCTTTCCTGAAATAAAACCTGCTGGTCATTACCACGGCCCCAAAAGCTATAATGACTCCTGCACTCATCACCAGTTCCTGAACGATGGGCCTCCGCTCTTTCCTGTGATCAACGAAGTGTACGGCATCAGTTTCCTGTCTTGAAGTTGGATAGTAAGAAGTTGCAGGGGAAAGACCTATTTCGGGTGTAGTGGATCTTTTAGGCACATATGACAAGGCTCTTTTCCTTAGTTCTTCTGCTTTTATTTCAATTTCATCTTCTCCATTTATCGTGGCAGTCTCTGATTTTTTGAGCAATGGCATATTTTCCGGTACGGGAACTTTCAATTCCATTTCTGAAACATAGCACCATGCACCACTTTTTCCTTCCACCCAAAGCATGTCAGATGCTTTTAATTGTTGTTGCAATAATTCACCAATTGTAAAGGGCCCTGATTGGTGACCATTCCGTAAAAGCAGGTAAAAATTTTCCATAACACGCATTTAAAGCATTCCAACTAAGTGTAGTAGTTCAACCAGGTAAGGATGTAGTTCAGTCAAAGGAAGGATATAAATAATAAGCGAATAGTATGCCTAACAGAAATGCGGAGATCGAACGGGCTGTCCAACCAGACTTTGTGCCATTCACCCAAATCACAATTTAGTTATTGATTACAAACATTTTATATATATGGAATGCTTGTTGAAGCTAAAAGCCAAACTTCTGCTTCATGTCTATTGTTAAAACACCCATTTCTGCATTGTCCCAGCGGGAATCTAACCTCATCAACAGCTTCAGGCTGGCCATCCCATTGTCGATCATTCTTTGGTTATTTATTTTTTTCCTTTTAAAAAGTCATTTGTTTGATACCATCTAATCAACGCTTTGTTACATTTTCGTGGTAGTATCACGTTTGCCGAATCGTACTCTTACCTGTTTCCTACCTCTTTTATAAGTAAAATCCATACGCATAAAAATGGTCAAATCTCCTATTGTTCAATGGCTTATGTATGGTTAGTTTTGTATCAGAAGTTGAATGGTCAATCATCAAATTGTTTCAACGCCAAAGAAACTATCCAATCCTGAAAACCAACGGATCATCAACTTTTCCTATCCCCTGAAAACTCCTGCATGACGTTGTCATTAGAGCCAGCTATGCTTGAAACATCCGATTGATTAACCAAACAGAAAGTGATGTGTGTTTCATTTAAAGTAATCCAGAAAAGAATCCTCATTATTGATGATGACGTAGACCTCCTGATGCTGCTGGAGCGAAGACTGGATAAAGAAGGATTTTGTATTGAAACTGCAGCCAGCCTGATAGAAGCGGAAGAGATTGTTGCCTCCTTCGAGCCCCAGGTGATTCTTCTCGACATCAATGTACGTGGTGAAGATGGAAGGAAATTGTGCTGGAAGTTGAAAATGCAGGATGGACTTTCCCAGGTTAAGGTCATCCTAATGTCGGGGTATGATTACAGTACTTCAAGGGCCATAATTTTTGGGGCCGATGATCTTGTTCCAAAACCTTTGAATATTGACTTTCTTCTGCACCGGATTTCCCTGCATATGTCGCAGGTTGTGGATGGCAATTCCTCTATGTTCCTCGTGAAGAATGAAACTGGGGAGTAGTTACATTTCGTCCCATTACCTAAGGATACTACCAGTTATTTTCGTGTTCTTTGCTGACCCTTTCCGGTTCCATGATATCGCCCTGATCCCAACGAGGGCTGTATTTTACAAAAAAAGCCAGCCAAATGGTCCTTGACAAACGCATCAATGGAGGTTGAAGGGCAACCAGCAGCAAGGCATTGATTCCCATCCACCAGAAAAATCGTTGGTCATGAACTGAAAAACCAATGAGGATGAACCAGAGAATGAAACCAGTGATGCTGAACAGCACGGCCAGTGCATAACTGACCATATTGGTTCCATAATAAAATCCGGGCTCCATGTTCAGTGGTTGTTTGCATACCAGACAGCGATCATGCATCTTCATCGTGTTTTTCAGCTGATAAGGATTATCGAACCTGTACATCTTTCCCTTCCTGCAACGAGTGCATTTATTTTGAAGAATGCTCAGCAACAGGCTGGGCTTTATGTGGTTTTTGATGGCATGCATAGATCAGCAATATTTTTTAAGTCCCGTTCAATCATGACCATTCAATAGGAAGATATTTCATTGTATGCGGATCAAAAAACTTATTGTAATCAGGTATGATCCTTCTAAAGATACTCAACACCCTATGAAAGGCGTCCTTCAGAGAGATATCTTATTTTTATTTTACCGGAGCGGTACAGATGTGGACAGGATACAATAAAAATTAGAAGTGTACAATGCATGCCCATTTTTGATTTGTAGTCAACCACTCCCTGATTAGCACGCAGCGTCAGATCCATTAAAATGCATTTTCATGACCAAAAACAGACTAGAAGCATTCAGTGATGGAGTTATTGCCATCATCATTACTATCATGGTTCTGGAATTGAAAATTCCTCACGGAGCCACCTTACAGGATGTGGAGCCGCTACTTTCTGTACTGCTCAGTTATGTACTCAGTTTTATAGTGATTGGTATTTACTGGGGAAACCACCACCACCTTCTCCACACCATTGCACACGTCAACAGCAAAATGATCTGGGCCAACCTCCATTTGCTATTCTGGTTGTCACTGGTTCCGTTTGGCACAGCCTGGATGGGTGAAAATAATTTCAGCAGTACTACAGTGGCCGTGTATGCTGGCATTGTGAACCTGTGCGGTGTGGCCTATGCTATTTTATTGTATGTGATCAAAGCTAGTCATGCACATAACCCTCAGCTGATGCATGCGTTGAAAAAACAATCTTTTAAAGGATCCATTTCCATGGTGGCCTATACGGCTGCCATACCTGCTGCATATATACATCCGCTGATTTCGGGAATTTTGTTCTTTCTTGTATCATTAATTTGGTGGATACCCGACAGGAATATCGAAAGATCTGTACAGGAAAACGCATCCGCTACCTGATTGAATAACTATGCACAAGATTTTGATTTTGATTGGTTGTTTATGGTTTTGCACCGGGCATGCACAAGAGGTGATGGATTCATCGGTAAACAAAATACAAGACAAGGATGCTTATGCCAACCTAAAACATCCCGGGGTCGTTCATGCTGCTATGTTTTCTGCTTATGCTGCATCCACTTATGTCTGCTACCGATTTTTGGATAGCAGGATCCAGCATACTTCTCAAAAAGCAAAAGATGGATTCCTCACCTTTATATCAGGATCTGTTTCCGACCTGGGACTGGGAAGGTCGCAGGCCATTTTACTGGTCACTACATCGGCAGCCGCTTTCATCAGTAAAAATAAAAAGTTGGAACAGGTAGTTCTTACGTGGGCTGGTGCCCTTTTAATCAACAGTGTGGTTACGGACGAAATAAAAAAAACATTTCAGCGCCACAGGCCCAATACTGGTGATGCTTATAATGTTTTCGACTGGCGTGGTGGAAGTGGGATCAACCGGTCTTTTGCTTCTGCGCATACTTCAAATGCTTTTACCACCGCTACCATCTTTGCCACGCTGTACAAAAATCATCATTGGGTTCCTGTGGTAGCTTACAGTGTAGCGGCCCTTGTTGGGGCATCGCGTATCTATGATAATGAGCACTGGGCATCAGATGTGATGGCGGGCGCTGCTTTTGGTTACCTGAGTGCAAAAGCTATGAATGAAATATATAAAAAGGCAGCCAAAAAAATTAGCCTGCTACCAGTGGTGGGGAGGAAAGGGGGATCCATTCATGCAGTATATCATTTCTGACGGGTCCATCTATATAAAGTAAATGCAAGTTGGATAGGATGACCCTTACGACGGGTTGCATAAAATAATCTTTAAAACTAACTGATCCGCCAACCTTTTATGACTTGTTTTGTCTTCTATCATGCGCCAGATCCACCGCTTAAAGAGTATTCATCTTATTCCTGCAGAACTTCCCACCACCTGGAAATTTTTTTCAGATCCAGTGAACCTCGCAGAAATCACTCCTGCTTTTTTAAACCTCAGGGTTACCAGCGAAATCAAGGAAACTGAAGTATTTTCGGGACAGGTACTTACCTATTCGGTAAAACCCTTGTTAGGCATTCCGGTTTTATGGAGGTCAGAAATCGTTCATGTGGCTCCGTTAAAACTATTTATTGACGAACAACGAAAAGGTCCCTACAGTCTGTGGCATCACCAGCATCATTTTACTGAAGTGAAAGGAGGTGTGGAAATGACAGACCTTGTTTATTACAAGCTTCCGCTGGGAGTGGCCGGGTCTCTTGCCCATCCTTTGGTAAAAAAAAAGCTGGGAGAAATATTTACCTTCAGGTATAACAGGATCAATGAAATCTTTGGTGCAGCAAAGGGTAGTGTGATGCAGATCCGGATTGATTAGTTAAGTTTAACCATGGGTTTGATTTATCATATTACAACCAGGGAGGCCTGGGATGCGGCTGAAGAGTCAGGTTTTTATCAAGCTGCATCACTGAAGGAGGAAGGTTTCATTCACTGCAGTGAGGCATCACAGGTGGAAGGCGTGCTGCATCGTTATTACGCCGGTAAGAAAAACCTGGTCAAATTGTTTTTGGATACAGCACTGATCACCTCACCGTTAAAATATGAAATGGCACCTTCTGTAAATGAGTTATTTCCTCATGTGTATGGGCGCATCAATATTGATGCGGTAATAGCCGTTGAAGCCATCAATTAATGGATGAGAAGCGGTGACAGCGATGGAAAATTTTCACGGATGGCTAGCCGGGAATTCTGGAAATGTATTTTTCAATCTGTTTGATCTGGTCCACAATCTGTGGAGTAGTAGGTCTCAGTGCTTTTGCTTTTCTGAAAAAATCTTTGGCCGCTCTGAATTCCCTTTTATTCATCATGATGCTGCACATTTGCAAATAGGCAGCGGCGTTATTCTCTTTATCAGGAAGTCCTTTACGAAGTGCTGAACGGATGTAACTTTCAGCCTGCTTCAGGTCATTTTTTTGCATGGCCAGCATTCCCATTTGAAGCATACTGGCGCCTTCGGCTTCTTTCATGGGCATACCCAGGTCAAGGCCTTTTTTCATGTTTTTTTCCGCACCATCATAGTCTTGTTTCATCATGGCCAGGTTGCCTTTAAGGGTATAAAATACAGAACGGATGGGCTTGTACAATAAGTTAGGGAATTGGATAGAGTTGATCACCTTTTCAGCTTCTTCTACATTACCACTTTCCAAATGTTCCTGTATCAGCCTGAGGGGACCAAAAAAGAAATGTCCGGCAACTAAGATCACGCCTACCAGGTAAAGTGGAAAAACCGGCCAGAAGCCACTGATGGTGAGGTTGAGTGCAATACCGGCCACAACCATGACGATCCCAACATACATTCGGTATTTAATCAACCAGTTATAAAAGGACATATGGGTAATTTAATGAGGCAGCAAAGATACCTGAAAGCCAAGTACTTATTTGGCGTCATTGATTTCTATCCACCAGCCATCGGGGTCCTTGAAATAAATCTGTTTCACACCATCAGTTCTGGTGGTGATGGAGTGTGGTTGACCGGGCCAGTCTTCAAAATCAACACCAGCTTTCAAAAGCCGAAGCACAAAAATCTTTACGTCAGGTACACTGAAACACAGGTGACTATTCTTATCATGATTGAAGGGTTGGGGGGCGCCTCCGATGAGGTGGAGGTGGCTGTTGCAACCTATGGAAAACCAGGTGTGACGGCCATCATGAAAGGGTTCCGGTATGGTGTCGAGCTGAAGGATCTGGTGATAAAATTGGGTACTTTTTGAAAGGTCGTTCACATAAACGGCAATATGGTTCAATCTCAGTTGCTGTGCATAGATGTTTTGCAGGTAGAGAACAGAGAGGAGAAAAAGAAAAAATATTTTTTTCATGTGGTGCATTTATAAGCTTCATGAAAATAAACATTCTGCGATATTTGGAGACTTCAATTTTTTGAAAGGAAGATTCATTATGTATGGATCAGAAGATAAATGTTTTGGTGCAGGTGAAGCACAAGGATAGTCTGAAATTGTTTGTTTTACTAAAACTATTTACAATTATATTGCTTGTCGCTGACCTTTTCCATCCAGTCTACTACTTTACCATTCAGGTTTTCCTGAATAGCAATATGCGACATACCGTTTGTTGCAGTTGCGCCGTGCCAATGCTTTTCAGCCGGTTCAAACCAAACAACGTCTCCCGGATGCACTTCCTCAATGGTTCCACCTTCCCTTTGAACTGCACCACAACCTGATAAAATAATCAATGTTTGTCCAAGTGGATGTGAATGCCATGCGGTTCTTGCACCTGGTTCAAAGGTAACGGTGGCTGCTACACTTCGTCTTGCTTCGTTGGCATCAAATAAAGGATCTATTCGTACTGAACCGGTGAACCAATCTTCTGGTCCTTTAGCAGATGGTTTTGAACCTACTCTTGTTAGTTCCATATCTGAATTTTTATTCCCATTAATTTAATAAAGTGAATTCCGAAAGATTACCATTCCTATCCAGGAAATGATATTCCCGTGATCTCTTTACACCAATTCAAAAACTGATTTTGTAACTGCACATCATCCGCTTCAGGATGATAGCGTGTTTCTTTTTGATGATAGAAATAACGGCCGCTTACCTTCGCCTTTTCATCGTTGCTTACCGCAAGCATTACCTGCGTTTCATATCCTTTTTGAAGGTCGTCTGTAGCACCTTTCCCGCCCATCTTTGTGGGTACCCAGCCAGGATCAACTGCGTTGGCATAAACCTCTGGCCATTGTCTTGAGACTGCCATAGAAAGGAGCAAAACATGCAACTTTGAATCGGAGTAGGTGATGCGACTGATATCATTTTTGAGAATGTCCAGTTTGGAATGCCCTTGTAAATGCATCCCTGAGCTCAGGTAAATCAATCTTTTTGGTTTTGTTATTTCGCAAGTAAGGATATAGGGGGCTAATGTATTGACAGCGAAAATTTCCTTTGAAGAAGTTTGGTACACGCCTGCATTGTGAATGACAACATCAAATGCGCCCAATGCATTGACTAATTGAGCAACCTTTTTAGTCGCTTCCATATTTGACAAATCTCCCGTTACGACACTTTCAGCATCAGGTAATTTTTCTATGGCTTCCCAGCTTCTCTTTTCGTTGCGTGCATGAAGCACCACCTGGTGACCCTCTTCAATCAGCACTTTTGCTGCCATCTGTCCAAGACCATCTGCCGATCCTGTAATAAATATTCTTGCCATCTAACTGATTTTTTTGAAGAAGCTGCAAATTACAAAGGGACAACCACATCACTTCCGACCACCTGATTCTATTATTTTATTAATTTTCATTCTCGGAATTTTTCATCATCACGCCTCTAAAAATGATTTTATTAAATTAGGTAGTGGTGCTACAGCGAAGGGTATTCTGATCGGCACTCTTATCATTGGTGAGTATAGTTCAAAATTTCTAATGGCGAGGATGTTGTTCCCTTTAGATTAGAAAATTCCGTTTTGATTTCTGGTATGAGGAAGATAAAACGGATACAGTAAATATTGATTTTCCTGCTGAAAAAGTAATATCATTGCAGCCCATTATGGCCTCGTAGTTCAATGGATAGAATAGAAGTTTCCTAAACTTTAGATACAGGTTCGATTCCTGTCGGGGCTACCCAAGCCGCACTCTCGAAATTTTTCAGGGAAGTGCGGCTTTATATTTCATTGAAAGCCGCTCCAGTCCTGCGATGTAGGAGAAAACCTCGTTGACACTCATTGTCAATACTTGTCTTCCGCTCTGTGGAGCGAGAAAATCTATTTCATTTTTTCGACATCAAAAGGATTGGACTTTGGAATAGCGCCAATACTAGAGCCACATATTCTGAATAATTGTGTAACTATATAATGATAATGAAACATAATATTTGTCCAAAGGCCTACCTGTTACCGGTAGCTAATGGCGAAAGAAATTCCTTCATATACTGGCTCCATGCATTTGAACAGCTATTGTAACATTCAATCGTCGGAACTAAGCCGATATGAGTAAAACGTACTTGCGTTTTATTGTCCAGTTTTGAAATTTCAAAGGAAAGTTTCGTTCCTGTCCATTCGTCTTTCTTTTTAAGAAAGGAAAGTTTGCTATCTGTAACCAGCCAGACAATTTTTTTGAAAGGTATTACTTCTATTAATTTTTGTTTCGAATAATGCGCACCTCCTCCTGCGGTAAAAGTAAATTCATCATTGAGTTTGATAGAACTGCCTTTGATTTCTTCTGAATACAAGCCAGACCACCATTCACGAACATTCGTGATCGAGTTGAATATTTCACTGGGTAAACTGTCCACTAAGTAGGTGGCACTATAATTTTCCGTTGTCATTTTTACATATTTTAATGGACTATTTAATAAGAGCCAATTTAATGGCATATTATTTCAGTATCATTTTATTTGGCCGAATAAATTCAATGAGACAAAAGTAATGTCTAAAAATCTCTTAAAGAGGGTGTAAAATAGACTTTGTAATGCGTTGATTTGGACAAAGAGATCACTTATTTTTGGTATAATATTTTAGGTTGAAACATCTAACCATATTTGTGCGGGATGGAGAAAATAATATACGCAGTATCACAGGTGCCTATGAAATAAGGACAAGAGCAAATTTGTATTGGAAAAAAAATGGGTACCGGCCAGCTCAATTTTGAACAATTCCCTTTTATCAGAGCATCTTTTTTGCATCAGACGGTTTTGAATTCTTTTACCTTATCTGCAACCTGTAAATTCGAACAATAAAAGGGAGTAGAGATGGAAACTCATTTTTAATACCAGCAATGAAAAGGATTCTTAGTATTGATATAGTTCGGGGGATAGTAATGATTATCATGGCACTGGACCATGTCCGGGATATGATGCATGTCAACTCCATTACGCAAAGCCCCACAAATTTGGTCACCACTTCGCCCATGCTATTCTTTACCCGGTGGGTTACTTATTTATGTGCCCCTACATTTGTTTTTTTGGCAGGTACATCAGCCTATCTTTCCTTCAGGCGAAGTCATAATGTTTCAAGTACCAGGCAATTTCTATTGAAACGTGGACTTTATCTGGTTTTGCTTGAGTTCATGGTAGTGAATCTGGGATTGTTCTTTGACCTGGGGTTCCATACTTTTATTTTTGAAGTCATCGCAGCTATTGGGTTTGGATTCATCACCCTTTCACTATTGCTAAAGTTATCGGCAAGATTTATACTTATGTGCGGTTTGCTGATCATATTTTGTCATAACCTTTTTTCACTCATTCCTTTTGAATCAGGATCAATGGTAAAGATGATTTTATCGCCGCTTTTCATCCCTGGCGCATTTCCATTATTATCGCATGCTGTTTTTATTATGGGCTATCCCCCCATTCCATGGTTGGGGATCATGCTCGCAGGTTTTGCATCAGGCAAATATTTTGAATGGCCCGGCGTCAAGAGGGAAAAATTATTTCTGATTATTGGAGGGGTTGCGATTTTGTTATTTTTTGTTATACGATTGATAAATATTTATGGCGATTCGGTTCCATGGTCATATCAAGCATCGGGTGTACTCACTTTCCTTTCTTTTATGAATGTTACAAAATATCCACCTTCATTATTGTTTTGCTTGATTACTTTGGGCAGCATGTTTTTATTTTTATCGCTATCTGAAAAAGTAAATAATAAGTTTATTCATATTTTATCAGTATATGGAAAAGTTCCACTGTTCTATTTCCTCGTTCATTTTTATCTCATTCATTTTATTCTTATCGCGGTGATGTTTTTACAAGGGTTCCATGGGTCACAATTAGACTTTACTTCAGGAACATTTGGCAGGCCAAAAGGAATAGAAAGCGGATTGTCGCTTTGGGCGATATATTTTATATGGATAGGGGTGGTAATGATGTTATATCCGTTATGCAAATGGTATGGGAAGTACAAGGAAAATCATCAAGACAAAAAGTGGCTCAGGTATCTATAAGTTGGCAACCATTGAACATTCAGGGCTGAATTTCTGGCGAATCCAGCTAATGTT
>JANLYU010000012.1:0-2101 GCA_031365785.1 Flavisolibacter sp.
ACAAATACTATTATGGCAAAAATCCAACAGAACCGATACTGGCGAATTACAGGAACCTGGGTAAGCATGACATGGATTTTGTGGGTGGCTTCACCACTTTCATGGGTGCATACAGGGGCAATATCGATGAAGCCTCATTGCCCGAAACAATTGGGGGGAGCTATAAAGATGCCATGAGTGTACCTGGCGGATGGAAAACTTACATGTATATGCAGGGTGAAACAGTTCCCAAAGAAGAAAATCATGTTCGCCTGAGCAAAGATCAGAAAGACCAATGGGGCATACCACTTCTGGTGATGTCGGTAGGATATGATGAGAATTCTGAGAAGATGATCAAAGATTTTTTAGCGCAGAGCACCGAGATGCTGGAAAGGGCTGGATGTAAAAATATCAATCAGTCAGACAACCACCAGGCACCGGGTCTTGATATCCACGAAATGGGCGGATGCCGCATGGGAAATGATCCTAAAACCTCTTTACTCAACGAGTGGAACCAGATGCACCTTTGTAAAAATGTTTTTGTAACCGATGGCGCCTGCATGACGAGCACAGGTAATCAAAGTCCCTCACTTTTATACATGGCACTCACCGCGCGGGCGGTGGACCATGCCGTACAGGAAATGAAGAAAATGAATTTATAAATTCATCAATACTTCAACCTTATCCGTCATCTTTTAAATTGAAATATGGTATACCGCATTTTATGCATCTTTTTTTTCGGAACCCTGATGGCCTGCCATCCTTCAGGAACAAAAGTTACAGTACCTTCTGATGTCACTTCGTTATCATCAGCTGATTCGGCGGAATTTCTTTCTATGTCTCCTTCCACTAAATGGCATTCCTATGGGAAAGACAAGTTGGGAAGCGCCTGGAAAACATCCGACAATACCCTCCATCTGGATGCTTCTGTAAAAGAGGGATGGCAAACAAAAAATGGGGGAGACATTGTGACGAATGAAGAGTTCGCAGATTTTGACCTTTCACTGGATTGGAAAATTGCTACCGCTGGAAACAGCGGCATTATATTTTTTGTTCATGAAGACACTTCCAAATATCATTATGCATGGGAAACAGGTCCGGAAATGCAGGTCGTGGATAATGAGGGCGATGCTGATGGGAAAAACGCGATCACCAGGGCAGGATCTATGTATGACCTTGTGGCTGTTTCCAAAGATGTTTTCAAGCCCGCAGGTGAATGGAACCATGTTGAAATTACTTGCAGGAATGGTGATTTGGTATTTCATGCCAATGGTGAACAGGTGCTGCATGAAACTTTATGGGATGATGCCTGGAAAAAATTGATTGCACAAAGTAAGTTCCATGAAATGAAGGATTTTGGAACATTCAGAAAAGGAAAAATCTGTTTGCAGGATCACGGCGCAGATGTCTGGTACCGCAATATCCGGATTCGCAGGCTGTAATTGCCGGCGCTGAATATTTGATCATGGTAAAGTTGTTTTTAGTAATGAATAAAAAATAAATATGTTGATTCGACATAAAACAATTCTTGCTGCGATGGTGCTGATGGGTTATTTCAGTACGGCACAAAAAAAATCTATTGACCAGAAAGTGGATTCAGTATTGAAACTGATGACACTGGAAGAAAAAGTGGGACAAATGAACCAGTATTCGGGTAGTTGGGCACATACTGGACCAATTACTGAAGAAGGTGACATTTTAAAGGAACTGAAAAGTGGAAGGCTTGGATCCATGTTGAATATCAATGGCGTTGAGCATACCAAAACGCTTCAGCAAATGGCCATGCTAACACGATTGAAAATTCCTTTGTTATTTGGACAGGACGTCATCCATGGCTATCGCACCACTTTTCCCATTCCTTTAGCGGAAGCGGCGAGCTGGGATATGGAAGCCATTGAAAAATCAGCGCGAATTGCAGCTATGGAAGCTTCTGCATCCGGGATTCACTGGACCTTTGCTCCCATGGTGGATATAGCACGGGACCCCAGATGGGGAAGAGTGATGGAAGGTGCGGGAGAGGATACGTACCTCGGATCACAGATTGCAAAAGCAAGAGTAAATGGTTTTCAGGGAAAGGGCCTGGGTAACCTGGATGCAGTTATGGCTTGCGCGAAACATTTTG
>JANLYU010000037.1:0-5851 GCA_031365785.1 Flavisolibacter sp.
TTCGTCTATAACTGGAAAAGTAGTTGAGGGCTCATTTACGCTTCTCATTTTCAATATTTCACCATGCAGGTGAAGTACCTGCATGGAGCCCGCTCTTTCATGGAGGTCGTCTATATTTTGCGTGATAATAGTTACATGAAATTTTTTTTCCAGCTCAGCCAGTGCATAATGTGCTGGATTGGGTTGTGCTGAACGGACGGCATGACGCCGGATATTATAAAAATCTAAAACTAATTCTGGATTTTTTTTCCACGCAGTGGCAGTAGCTACGTCTTGAATATCATACCCTTCCCACAATCCATCACTGTCCCGAAAAGTTTTCAGACCACTTTCGGCACTGATACCAGCACCGGTTAACACCACCAGGTTCTTTTTACTCATGCTACAAATTTAAGAAGCAGGTCCGTTCAGTATGGATGTATGCAGCAACGATCTACAATTCAGATCCCTATAGCAAACAATTTGGGAGGTGAAAGCCTAGGAAACTGGTTATTTTTCACCTGACAGTTCCAAAATGGTTGTCCATTCCTTTTCTGTTACCGGCTGTACAGAAAGACGGCTGATTTTAAGCAATGCCATGTCTTTCAGGCGCGGATCGTTTTTTACCTGTTGCAGTGTTACAGGTTTTTGTAATGGTTTCACTGGTTTGAGATCTACTACAAGCCAGGCTGGATCCTTAGTAGATGGATCCTGGTAAGATTCTTTTATCACATGGGCAATTCCTACGATATCAAGTCCCACATTACTGTGGTAAAAAAAAATTTCATCTCCCTTTTTCATTGACCTCAGGTGGTTACGCGCTGCATAATTCCGGATACCGTCCCATGTTGTCCTGCCTTCTTTTACAAACTTTTCCCAACTGTAGGAAGAAGGTTCTGATTTAATAAGCCAATATGACATGTTACAAAGATTTATAAAAAAATTACCAAGAACAAATGAACACTTGAGTGCAAGTTATCACCTCTTTTCACCAGAATAAAAAAATAGAATCGTGAAATCCAACATTCTTCCTGATGCGTATATAATGCCGAATGATTTATAAAATCAAAATCAATAAAATGAAAAAAATTACATGTATCGCAGTTCTCCTTTTTTCTTTGGTTATCGGCAATTCTGTTGCTGCTCAGGGAAAAATGAAAATGAAGGAAAACAAGATGAAAACCAATGAAAAGACAGTTATGGTTGGCGGAGCTGCTATGTTCCCCACAAAAAACATCATCGAAAACGCTGTGAACTCTGCAGACCATACTACACTTGTAGCGGCTGTTAAAGCAGCAGGCCTGGTTTCTACTTTACAGGGAAAAGGTCCTTTCACTGTATTTGCACCCACTAATGCAGCTTTTGATAAATTACCTGCAGGAACCGTGGATAACCTGGTAAAACCAGAAAATAAAGCCATGCTGACCAGCATTCTTACCTACCACGTGGTAGCAGGAAAACTAGATAGCAAGGAATTAATGAAATGGATCAAAAAAGGCCATGGAACTGCAGAACTCAAAACTGTTCAGGGTGGAAAATTGTGGGTCATTCAGAAAGGCAATCAATTGTGGTTGAAAGATGAAAAAGGCGGAATGGCACAAGTGACTACTGGAAATGTTTATCAGAGCAATGGTGTGATACATGTTATCGATACGGTATTAATGCCTAAATAAATTTTCAGTTTGAATGCATCCTTTCATGGATGCGATTAGAAATAACGGTTCCGCTTTGCGGGACCGTTATTATTTAGATACCACTGTAGCATTTATATTATTTATCCTACTTTCCTGTTATGAAAAAGGTCGTTACCAAACACCCATTGGCTATCCGATGGTTTCACTGGATCAATTTCCCAATACTTGCTATTATGATCTGGAGCGGCTTATTGATCTATTGGGCCAATGGCATTTATGCGGTAAGGTTTGGAGGTCATGAACTGATCAGGTTTTTCCCAAAATCATTTTATGAAGCGCTTCATGTCCCCTTCCGTTTAGCCGAAGGTATGGCTTACCATTTTTTATTGATGTGGCTTTTTTTCATCAACGGGTTGCTGTACGTGTTGTATACATTTATTTCAGGAGAATGGAGATACCTGCTTCCCAATAAACACTCTTTTAAAGAATCATGGCTTGTGATTTTACATGATCTGCATCTTCGGAAAACAACCCCACTTTTTAAAAAATACAACGCAGCTCAGAGAATCGCATATTCGGCCATCATACTTATGGGTTTTGGTTCACTGATTTCCGGTCTCGCTATTTATAAACCGGTTCAATTTGGCTGGCTGACGTGGATTTGTGGAGGATATGAAGCTGCACGGGCGATTCATTTTATACTCACCATTGGTTATTGTTTGTTTTTTGTGGTTCATATTATTCAGGTGATCATAGCAGGATGGAAGAATTTCAGCAGCATGATTACCGGTTTTGAGGTCTTATCCAAGGAATCACCTTCCACCCCAACTCCTCCTGAATCAACTCCCATCTGATGAAAGAAAAATTCCTATCTGATCAACAAGTGAGGCGCCGCAGCATTTTTGCTTTTGTTTTTTTCGTGGCCGCCTTCAGTCTCGGGATTTTTGCCTGGAAAAAGATCAAAGGCGGAACGAAAGACAGGGGTATTCCAACTCTGCTCCGTAAGGGACTTTCCGCCAATGAAAATATATTCGGCAGTTTGTTTAGTAAGGAAAAACTGATTCAAACGTACCCAACATCTGAAGCAGTAACTAAGGTACGTGTCAATGGAAATTTGGGTCTGAAATCCGCCTTCGACGCCGACGCATGGAGGCTTCAGGTAGTGAAGCAAAACGGAGACACTTCAGTCTTTACCCTAAAAGACATCAGGGCGCTGCCTAAAACTGAAGTTGTTTTTGATTTCAAATGTATCGAAGGCTGGAGTCAGAAAACATGGTGGGGTGGTGTTAGGTTTTCGGATTTTATCAAAGCTTATCACCTGGAGGAAGAAGCCCGTTCCGCCTTCGTTGGTTTGCAT
Organism: Flavisolibacter sp.; assembly: GCA_031365785.1. Taxonomy (GTDB): domain Bacteria; phylum Bacteroidota; class Bacteroidia; order Chitinophagales; family Chitinophagaceae; genus Flavisolibacter. The sequence goes on from JANLYU010000037.1 coordinate 2,971, forward strand.
ACTCCCGACAACGGATACTATGTAGGAATTGATATGCCCAGCATCCTGCAGCCCCAAACACTATTGTGTTATGAAATGAATGGAAAACCTTTGCCCATGAACCAGGGATATCCATTGCGACTGATCATACCCGTCAAATATGGTATCAAACACCTGAAAAGGATTGGAACGATTTTTTTTAGTAACCAGCGGCCGCCTGATTATTGGGCTGAACAGGGATATGATTATTATGCAGGACATTGAACATTCACCCACTTTACCAACCTTGGGCCAGCACATCAGCCAGATGCAGGGTCTTCAGCTTATAATTTTTATGGTCAATATATCCCTGCAGCTGCATGAGACAGGAAAGGTCTGTGGATATGATGTATTCAGCTTCAGTAGCTAAAGCATTTTCTACTTTTTGTTCTGCCATAGCTATTGAGATAGGCTCGAATTTTACAGCAAAAGTACCCCCGAAACCACAACAGACTTCCACATCATTCATTTCAACCAGTTCAAGTCCTGCTACATGACTGAGCAATTTTCTGGGCTCTGATTTGATCCCGCATTCGCGTAATCCGGCACATGAATCATGGTAGGTGGCTTTCCCCTTAAGAGATGCTCCAAAATCTGAAATATGTAATTGGTTAACCAGAAAGTCTGACAATTCAAATATATTCTGGCTGATCGCCCGCACTTCATTGTGAAAAGAAGAATTATCGAAAAGTTTCTGGTAATAATTCTTTACAAAACCTACGCAACTGGCACTCGGAGCTACAATGACCTGTCCCGGCGGAAAGTCTTCCAGAAATTTACAGCATACTTCCCTGGCATCATCCCAAAAACCCGCATTGAATGCAGGCTGCCCACAACAAGTCTGCTGGGTATTATAGGTAACGGTACATCCCGCTTTTTCCAGGACCCTTATCATATTAAATGCCGTTTGCGGATAGATCTGGTCAACGAAGCAGGGAATAAAAATCTGGACTTTCATCTATCTATTACTTTGCTTGAATTGCTTATTCAGCACCATCATTTTTATTGCCGTAATGGCTGCCTCCTCACCTTTGTGTCCATGAATGCCTCCTATCCTTTCTCTGGCCTGGTTTTCAGAATCAACTGTCAGAACACCTAGTATGATAGGTACATCCAGTTCTATATTCAGCATTGTAATTCCCTGCGTCACTGACTGACAAACGTACTCAAAGTGTGGGGTGCCTCCCCGAATGACACAACCCAGGGCTATAAAACAAGAGATCCAGTTATTGGCAGCACTTTGCCGGATGGCAAAAGGAATTTCTACAGCCCCCGGTACGGTTATAGTTTTAGACTGAATATCCAATTGTTTGAAAACACGTAAACATCCCTGTTCCAGTTCATCCACAATATCTGAGTTCCATTCCGTCTTTACTAAAACAACAAGAGCATCCTTAAGTTGTTGGATGCCCTCAATCGGTGTATATAGTTTGCTCTTGCTGATATCAGCCATTACGACTTATTTATTCTTCAGTTGTATAAACACCAGACTGCGCCAGGTATTTTTCTGCTTCATCCTTGAATTGGGAATCGCGGTAATTTTTCACCAGTTCTTTATACAGTTCGACCGCCTGTTTTTTATCATTCATGACACGGTCTGCGAAAAATGCAGCGAAGTACAGGTATTCTGCAGATCCCTGCCGGTCAGCTTCGAATTCATATGCTGCCTTTTTATAATTGCTTAATGCCTCCGCGTTTTTACCCAGATTGGCATACGCGTCACCCAATAATTTGTAAGCTCTTGCTTGTACCTGATGGGCGCTGGTGCTGAAATCCTTGAGGTATTTTACTGCTTTATTGTTATCACCTGATTTCAAAGCCAGCACACCAGAATAGTAATTGGCCAGGTTGGCAGAGGTGGTTCCAGCATACTGACTTGACACCTTTTCAAATCCAGGAAACTGGCGATCACCACTTAATGCCTGTTTGATAGAATCGCGCTCAAAATAATCCTGTGCTTTCCAGATGGCGTCGGCAGCCTTGCGTTCTTTGGGTTCTTTGATCAGGTATTTCCAGGCAAGATATCCTCCTCCAATTAAAATGATCGCCAAACTGGCAATGGTAACTGTACGGCCATACTTTGACCAGAAATCCCTGGCCCTGTCAAACGGGTCGTTTTCCACTTTTTGGCGTACATGTTTTACTTCAGTCATGAATGAAAATGTTTATTTAATCGGTGATAAAGGGATAATGCTGATCTATATAAATGTCTTTCAAAACTTCATCTTCCGAAGGCCAGGGTGATTCTTCAGCAAATTTCACACTTTCTGCTACGGCCTTGTCTACTCTTTCATTGACCTGCCTGATCTCTTCTTCTGTGGCCAATTTATTAGTAGTAATGGTTTTCAATAGTGACTGAATGGGATCTTTGCTTTTATATTCTTCCACCTCTTCTTTACTTCTGTATTTCTGAGGGTCAGATATGGAATGGCCTTTGTACCGGTAAGTTTTAATCTCTAGTAAGGTTGGACCTCCTTTCTCGCGTGCTCTTTTTACTGCACGGCTCACCGCTTCATGAACCGTTTCGGCAGTCATTCCATCCACTACGTCTGCGGGCATTTCGTAGGCATCTGCCAGTTTATAAATGTCGGTGATATTGGAAGTACGACCCACAGAAGTGCCCATTGCATAATTATTATTCTCGCAAATAAAAATCACAGGCAACTTCCACAACATGGCCAGATTAAAGGTTTCATGTAAAATTCCTTGGCGGGCTGCACCATCACCAAAATAACAAAGCACCACGTTATCGGTACCCCTGTATTGTTCAGCAAAAGCCAGTCCTGCCCCAGTTCCGATTTGAGCACCTACAATTCCATGGCCCCCATAAAAATTTTCTTTCTTACCAAAGAAGTGCATACTA
>JANLYU010000045.1:0-2696 GCA_031365785.1 Flavisolibacter sp.
GAAAAAAGACTGGAAGTGGAAGGATATGATGCTGTTGGATATATAACCTTGAAAGAACAGGAATCCTTACCCATCCATAGTAATCTAGACTGCCTGGGACATGTTGGGGAGCTGGAGCGCCTGATCGATACACACCAGCTGGAATTAATAGTTTTGGCTATTGATAAATCAGAACATGCGCTTCTTGAAAATATGATCAACCGTTTATCTGAAAAAAACGTGGCAGTGAAAATTCAGGCAGATACATTGGACATTCTATCGGGATCGGTTCGAACCAATAATGTATTAGGTGCGGTTCTGATTGACCTGCACATGGGCCTTATGCCGGAATGGCAACAGCATATCAAACGTGTTATTGACATCATCATGGCATTTCTGGCACTGGTTATTTTATTCCCCCTGTTTATTTATATTGCCATAAAAGTCCATTTTTCCTCGCATGGACCGGTGATCTACACCCAGGAACGCATTGGTTTCAAAGGAAAAGCTTTTGTGTTATTCAAATTCCGGTCTATGTTTACCCATGCTGAAGCCGAAGGTCCCGCGCTTTCTTCAGATCATGATTCCAGGATCACACCTTGGGGAAAGACCATGAGAAAGTGGAGACTTGATGAACTGCCACAATTATGGAACATTCTCCGTGGCGATATGAGCCTTGTTGGTCCGCGACCGGAAAGAAAATTCTACATTGACCAGATCACACAGCAGTCTCCTTATTATAAATACCTGCTGAAAGTGAAACCCGGACTCACTTCGTGGGGAATGGTGCAATTTGGCTATGCAGAAAATATTGAAGAAATGATTGAACGAAGCAAATTTGATTTGGTATACATAGAAAACATTTCTTTATTGCTTGATTTTAAAATCATGATCCATTCTTTGCGGATCATTATCCTTGGTAAAGGCAAATAGAACCATGCAAATCACTTTATATTTCCTTATTTTGAACTTCTTAAAAATGATGCGTGGTCAACTACGTGTTCATCCTTTTCACCAATGACTTCATGGATGAAAAATATTTTTCTTCTCCTGCTCGCTGTTGCCTGCATCCTCCCAGCTTTTGCACAAACCTGGCAGCAGCAAACAGATTATACCATTGATGTCACTCTTCATGATGCAGACAAAACACTGGATGCATTTGAAACTATTCTTTACACCAATAATTCTCCTGATTCGCTGGCATTTATCTGGTTTCATCTCTGGCCCAATGCTTATAAAAATGATTTGACAGCATTTAGTGACCAGTTGCTTGAAAATGGAAGTACAAATTTTTATTTTGCAGATAAAAGAAAACGGGGGTATATCAACAGGCTCCACTTCATGGTGGACGGTGTCTCAGCGGCCACACAGGACCACCCCCAGCATATTGATATCATAAAATTGATACTGCCTAAAATTTTACCTCCCCACCAGCAAATCCGGATTACCACCCCATTTCATGAACAACTACCCTTTAATTTTTCCAGGGGAGGTTATGCCGGTGCCTCCTTTCAGATCACACAGTGGTATCCCAAACCAGCCGTTTATGATGTCCAGGGATGGCACCCAATGCCCTACCTTGACCAGGGAGAATATTACAGTGAATTTGGAAACTTCGACGTACGGATAACCCTACCTGAAAATTATGTGGTGGCCGCGACAGGAATGTTGATGACAAAAGAAGAAAAGGTGTGGTTGCAGGGAAGAAATTTTGATACCTGGGGGAAGGAATATGCTCGCATGTACACCCCTAAGAAACCCAGCCACACCTCCACCTCCCATCCCATCAGGAAAAAAGAAACACTGCCAGCCAACTCCTACGAATGGGCAGAGACTTTCCCTGCGTCATCTTCTCAGTTGAAAACGATCCGGTTTACTCAGGATCAGGTGCATGACTTTGCGTGGTTTGCAGATAAACGTTTTATTGTTGAATCTGATACCTGCCTGCTCCATGAAGGGCACACTATAGAAGTGTTTTCCTTTTATACTCCACACGAACACCCTTTTTGGGATCACAGTATTGAGCTGATCAAATCAGCCGTCCGTTTTTATAGTAAAAACGTGGGACCGTATCCATATGGGGTCGTCAGTGTGGTTCAGGGCCCGGAAAGCTTTGGAGGAGGGATGGAATATCCAACTATTACTATCATTTCACCCATCACATCCAAAAAAATACTTGACCAAACGATCGCCCATGAAGTAGGACACAACTGGTTTTACGGAATTCTTGCTTCCAACGAAAGGAGCCATCCCTGGATGGACGAAGGCCTCAATTCGTTTTACGAACAGAAGTACATGGCTTCGAGGTATGGAAATCTTTCGAAAATAAATGAACTGATGTACCAGACGAAAGTAAAAAGGAAAACAGCCCAGCCCATCGGGACCAGTTCGGAGAAATTCAGTGTCAGTAATTATGCATTAGCAGCCTATGATGCAACGGCCACTGTGATGAGCAAAATAGAAAGGCAACACGGAGAAGGTGCATTTAGCAGCATGATGCAGAATTATTTTACAACCTGGAAATTCAGACATCCTCAGCCGGAAGACTTTTACTCTGTGGTTTCTTCTCATCTCAAAGATATTTCCCTGCAGAGTTTCATTGATTCCACCTTTTCACTCAACTACCACGGGTTTAGTTTCATTAGCCCTCTAAAAAAAGGATCTATTAAGAACTTCTTTCAGCACCCTGTAAAAAATATTCTCTTTGCCAGTCCGGT
>JANLYU010000123.1:0-7577 GCA_031365785.1 Flavisolibacter sp.
GCAAAGTATCCGTTGGCCGGGGGTACATATAATTTTCACAGAATTGCATTCGGAGAAAAGCCTGCCCGACTGACTGGTTCAGGCGGGGGCGGCAGACTGATGAGTTTTTTATTTGTGTGGCAAACTTCCATCCAGGCACCACTTGTGGTAGCCTCCGGTGCTATAGGATTTGCACAATATTTCCGTTACCTGGTGCCGGGGATGAATATGCTGGAACAGAAAATGGTATCACTTTCTGTTATTGTACTCATCACATTTTTACTGTACAGGAAAATTGAAACCATTGGTAAAATATCTATTTTCCTGTGGATTTGTGTCATCATCACCATTACCTGGATTATCGTGGGTGGTATTACTCATGGTCATGCTGGTTATTCTTTTCTCTCAGGAACTGGTGGCGATTACTTCAAGGCAGCATTTTGGCTCGCACTAGGACAGGGAAGTGTAAAAACCATTTATAGTTTTCTGGGGTATTACAATGTTTGCCACCTTGGCGGTGAGATCTTGAATCCGGAGAAGAATATTCCAAAAAGTATTTTTATTTCTGTTGCTGGTATCACCTTTCTTTACTGTTGCATGAACCTTAGCATCGTTCATGTAATTCCCTGGCAGGAAACGGTTCACTATGATTTTATAGTTAGTATTTTCATTGAGAGGATTTATGGTTTTACTGCAGCAAAAATCGCCACTGCCCTGGTCCTTTGTGTAGCCTTTTCTTCCTTGTTCGCCGTTCTCCTTGGTTACTCCAGGGTGCCTTATGCAGCGGCAGTTGATGGTAATTTTTTTGCTCCCTTTGCAAGGCTCCATCCAACAAAAAACTTTCCATATATTTCGCTCTTATTCATCGCTGCACTAGCCCTCGTCTTTTCCTTCAGCTTTTCGCTCAAGGGGGTGATCAGTGCCATCCTTGCCATGCGTATCCTTATACAATTTATTGCCCAGGCAGTGGGCGTGGTATTGTTACGTAAAAGAAAGAACGTTCCAAGACCCTTTTCAATGTGGTTTTATCCTTTGCCTGTTGTGATTTCAATCCTCATTTGGGTATTTGCCTTCCTTTCAACCGGATGGTATGCTTTGTGGGGAATTCTGATTGCGTTAACAGGACTGATTGTATATTATATCAGGTCACGTATAAAAAGCCAGCTTACTCCACGCTGATGAGGTAGTAATTTCTTTTACCCTTCTGCACCAGCAGGTATCTGCCATGCAATAAATACTCATCAGTGATCTTTTCTGTAACCTGATCAATTTTTGTTCGGTTGATGCTAACACCCCCATTCTGGATCATTTTACGGGCCTCTCCTTTGCTTGGAAAAATCATGGTTTCGGATAAAAAGGTCACCGCATCAATCCCGGATGTCAATTTTTCTTTGGAATATGTCAGCTGAACCACGCCTTCCATAGTTTCCAGGTCTTCAACGCTGAGAGAGCCGGTATCGCTTTGGGACGCATGAAATAATTTTTGAGTTGTTTCCAGTGCTTTTTGATAATGTTCACGACCGTGCACAAATACGGTAACTTCTTCAGCAAGCTTCTTTTGTAAATTTCTTTGCGATTGGTCCGTACGATGTTCGTTCACCAGTTGAATGATCGTTTCTTCCGTCAGAAAGGTGAATATCCTGATCCATTTTTCTGCATCCGCATCGCCCGCATTTAACCAAAACTGGTAAAATTGATAAGGGGATGTTTTTTCCGGATCCAGCCATACATTTCCCTGTTCGGTTTTTCCAAATTTCCCTCCATCTGATTTGGTGAGCAGGGGACACGTAAATGCGAAAGCTTCACCACCGGTTTTACGCCTGATCAATTCTGTGCCTGTTGTAATATTGCCCCACTGATCGCTTCCTCCCATTTGAATTTTGCATTGATATTGTTGAAACAGGTAGTAAAAATCGTATCCTTGGATCAGCTGGTAGGTAAACTCTGTAAAGCTCATTCCGGTTTCACCTTCTATCCGCTTTCGGACACTTTCCTTGTTCATCATATAATTTACCGTAATGTGTTTACCAATATCCCTGATGAACTCCAGAAAATCTATATTTTTAAACCAATCATAATTATTTACCATGAGAGCACCTTGGCTGGTATCCGTACTAAAATCGATGAACTTTTTAAGTTGATTTTTGATGCCTTCAGCATTTTTTTTAAGCAAATCTTCACTCAACAGGTTCCTTTCCTGGTTTTTCCCACTGGGATCGCCTACCATGCCTGTGGCACCACCCACAAGGGCAATGGGTTGATGTCCAAACCTTTGGAAATGAACTAATAATAAAATTGGTACCAAGCTTCCTATATGTAAGCTGTCTGATGTGGGATCGAAGCCTATATAGCCTGTAGTTGGCTCTTTTACCAGTTGTTCTTCTGTACCTGGCATAATGTCCTGTATGAGGCCGCGCCACCGAAGCTCTGCTATCAGGTTCATGACTTTCTTTTGGCGGCAAATATAGGCCGGTGAGAAATAAAGGTTAAGTATGGGTTGGCAAGCTGAATTATATTAGGAGCATTATGAATTCGAGAATGAAAGATATACCTTTGTAAAAGCATCCAATGCCTTTGAAAACACGTCCTTAAATCCATTGCTTATCTGAAAAACGCAGAAATGAAAATTTATTCTCTAGTGCTTGTATTGGCTATTCTTGCCATTTCTTCAGGCGCTACAGCCCAATTTAGAAAATATTCCAATGAATTTTTGAATATAGGTGCAGGCGCACGAGGCCTTGCAATGGGTAGTGCACAGGTTGCTTCTGTAAAAGATGGTACGGCAGGGTATTGGAATCCAGCAGGACTTACAGGGGTCAAAAACTATGGCAATGCTAACCTTATGCATGCAGAATACTTTGCAGGTATTGGTAAATATGATTATGCTTCAGTAGCCATTCCCGTTGCCGATAATAAAAGAACCATAGCCGTTACCGGTCTTCGTTTTGCAGTAGATCAAATTGCCAATACACTCTTTTTGGTAGAACCAGATGGGTCTGTAAACTATAATAATGTTACTGATTTCAGTGCTGCAGACTATGCGTTTATTTTCTCTTTGGCTCAGAACTTTAAAGAAACCGCTAATAAAAAAATCCATGCTGGTATCAATGCAAAGGTGGTCCATCATAGTGTGGGCAAATTTGCAAGGGCCTGGGGCTTTGGGCTCGACGCTGGCGTGCAGGTACAGACAAATAACTGGAGACTGGGCCTTGTAGCCCGTGATGTAACCACTACTTTTAATGCATGGGCATTTACATTTACCGATAAAGAAAAAGAAACATTATACCTGACAGACAATGAGATCCCGGTCAAGTCTACCGAACTCACTGCTCCCAGCATCATTTTTGGAGCCGCCCGTGATTTTAAGATTAGTAAGAAGGCAGGATTATTGGCTGAAGCCAATGTGGATTTAACTTTTGATGGGAAAAGGAATACCGTACTAAGTTCCAACCTGGTCAGCATAGATCCAAAAATCGGTGTGGAATTCAACCTCAATCAGGTTTTCTTCCTGAGAGCCGGCATTAAAAATTTTCAACGGACGCTCGATGATGCAGATACCCTTAACAAAAGAAAAGTGTGGATATACCAACCAAGTGCGGGTGCAGGTTTTCGAATCCAGAATGTAAGGATTGATTATGCTTTTACCAACCTGGCCAACCAGTCAAATCCTTTATTCACCCATATATTTTCCCTGCAGTTTGACCTGGTTAATGATAAAAACAAAAAGAAAAAATAATCCGTACTTAAAAAATAGTCCATGAAAAATCTTCTGTTTGGTATATTGATAACATGGTGCTTTTCAGCAAAGGCACAGATGTACAATAACGAATGGATCCGCTATCCACAAACGTATTATAAATTCAAAGTTGGAAAAACTGGAGTTTACCGGATCTCATCATCTGTACTTTTTACTGCAGGCCTTGATGCCGTTCCTGCAGAACAGTTCCAGCTTTGGAGAAATGGCGTTCAGGTTCCGCTCTATTCTACAGTTTCAACCGGCTTGTTCTCTTCATCGGATTACCTTGAATTCTGGGGAGAGATGAATGATGGCAAACCGGATAGGGAATTATACCGGAACCCCGCCTATCAGTTAAATAATAAATGGTCTCTTGAAACGGATACTGCTGCTTTTTTTCTTACGGTAAATCCAAAAATTTCAGAAAACCTCAGGTTGAACAATAGTATCAATGATGTAGCTGGTAATACCTTACCACCTGAACCCTATTTCATGTATACCGCTGCCAAATATTATAAAGACCGAATCAATAATGGTTATGCGGTGAATGTGGGAGATAATCTTTACTCTTCATCCTACGATAAGGGGGAAGGGTGGTCCTCCCCGCAATTGAATACCCAGGCTGATACTTATGGTCCTTATATCGGTAAGGAAAAAGTGGTATTGAACAACCTGAAAAATTATCCTGGTGGCCCTGCACCAAAATTTCTGATTGCAGTATCAGGAAATGCCATCAATAGGCGCGTGTATAAAGTCACGGTCAATTCCGATTCTGTAATTAGTAAACCTTTAGATTTTTTTGAATTTTCAGTCGATTCCTCCACTTTATTGCCTACCTCGCTGAATGGCGTATCTGATTCTATAACAGTATCTAATTTCGCGCAGGTTGGATGTTATCCACAACCCATCGGCTGCCAGTCGGATAGAATGGTCGTTCATAAAATAGAGATCACCTATCCCAGGAAATTCGATTTCAATGGCTCCAGTAGTTTTGAATTTGCATTGCCAGCCACTACTTCTGGATATTTTTTACAGATTTCTAATTTTTCTTTCGGAGCACAGCTTCCGGTTTTATATGACCTTACCCATGGTCAAAGATATTTAGGAGATACTTCCTCAGCGGCTTTATTAAAATTTGCCTTACCACCCACTGCATCAGAAAGCCGACTGGTTCTGGTGAGTGAAGAAGCTGCGAACCTTAATTATATTTCTGATTTTGAACAAAGAAATTTTATTAATTATACCAGTGCGCCCTACCAGGGCAATTACATGATCATTAGTTCACCTGTACTTTTTGCGGGAACTTCTGGTTCCAATCCGGTTGAGGACTATAGAATGTACAGAAGTTCTGCTGCGGGCGGTCTGTATAATGCAAAAATTTATCTGATCGATGAAATCAATGACCAATTTGGGTTTGGGATCAAGAAAAATCCGGCTGCATTGAGGAACTTTCTGAGGTACGCGCGACTCAACTATTCTACGCCGCCCAAACAAGTTTTTATTATTGGAAGAGGGGTCAATTATGTCGACCAAAGAACCTACGAAGGCACCTCTGATATTGATAAATTAAATTTAATTCCACCGTTTGGCTGGCCTGCTTCCGATGTATTGCTGACTGCGCAGTCTGGAAGTTCAGCTCCTGAAATGCCGATCGGCCGTTTGTCTGCCATCAATGCCCAGGAAGTAGCTCTTTACCTCAAAAAAGTAAAAGAATTTGAACTGGCACAAAGTATTTTTTCACCCACTGTTCAGGACAGGGCATGGATGAAAAACATTGTGCATATTATTGGTGCCAGTGAGCCCGGACTGGATGCTCAGTTGTCACAGGATATGAGTCTTTATGCGCAAACAATCAGTGATACCCTTTTTGGTGGCCATGTGGAAACATTTAGTAAAAGTACAAGTGATTATGTGGAACAATTAAACGGTACCAGGTTGCAAAATCTTTTTACCGATGGGATTAGTGTCATTACCTATTTTGGTCACTCTTCAGCAAGCACTTTGGAATTCAACCTCGACAATCCGGAGAACTACAATAACTTCAAAAAGTATCCGATGTTTATTGGATTAGGCTGTAATGCAGGAAATTTTTTCCGGTACAGTCCTGTGAGGCTCATGACAAAGGAAACCCTTTCAGAAAAATTTGTTCTTGCTCCCGACCGGGGTACAATTGCATTTGTTGCCAGTACTCACTTTGGAATCGTGCATTATCTCGACATCTGGGCCAGTCGCGCGTACAGGGAAATAACTTCCAAGAGTTATGGTAAAACGCTTGGCGAAATCATGAAAAATACGGCAGATGACGTCTTCAATTTTACTACTCAGGAAGATTTTTATGCGCGTTGTAATACAGAAGAATCGGAATTGCATGGCGACCCAGCCATCCGGTTGAACCCGCATGCAAAACCAGATTATGTTGTAGAAGATCCTATGGTAAGAATTACACCAGGTTTTGTTTCCATTGCTGATCCGAGCTTCAGACTGAGTGCCAAATTCCTCAATATCGGTAAAGCGATAGATTCCAATATCGTAGTACAGATCAAAAGACAATATCCTGATTTATCTGTAGCAGTGGTTTATCGTGATACGCTGCGGGGAATCAGGTATATGGATTCCATCAGTGTGGATATTCCTATCAATCCAAATACCGACAAGGGCCTAAACCGGTTGACCATTAGTATTGATGCCGATAGTACCGTGCCTGAAATTTATGAAAATAATAATACGGTAACCAAAGACCTGTTCATCTATGAAGATGAAGCGCGTCCTGTTTATCCCTATAATTTTTCCATCATCAACCGGCAGAACATCAAGCTGGTAGCTTCCACCGCCAATCCTTTCAGTAATCTAAAGGCATACCGGATGGAAATGGATACTACGGAATTATTCAATTCTCCTTTAAAAATTTCTAAAACCATCAGCACATCCGGCGGGGTAATGGAATTTGATCCTGGAATCAGTTTCATGGATACTACCACTTACTACTGGAGAGTGGCTCCTGTGGTGAGTAGCGGTATCATGAACTGGAATACTTCATCTTTTGTTTACATAGCCAACAGCGACCCTGGATTCAATCAATCGCATATTTTCCAGCATCTGAAATCAGGTATGCAGGGAATCTTTCTTGACTCAGCATCCCGCTTATGGAAATTCGGGTCGAAATTTGAAAATCTGTTTATCAGAGAAGGTTCTTGGGTAACCAGTACAGGGCAGGAGGCCGGGTTATCTGTGGCCATTAATAGTGCGGGAACCATTCGCAATACCTGTTGGTTCCAGTCGGTTGTTTTCAATGTTTTTGATCCTATTACTTTCAAGCCATGGGTTAACAATACCCCGGCTGGCACCCCTACCAGTCCTTATGGAGGCGGCCAATATGCCAGTGCCACCAATAATTGTGGTTTTGTAGGCAGGCAAAATAATTTCGAGTTCAGATGGGATTCTTCCCTAAGCCGTAAACGTGCCATGAATTTCATGAAAGATTCCATACCTGATGGCGCGTATGTAGTGGTCAGAAGTTTTTTATTGGACCCTAAATACTGGGCAGTGTATTCCAATCTCGTAAAATATGCATCCCAGTGGAAAACAGAAGATGAAGCTGCCTTCGGTGCGGGCAATAGCTTGTATTATTCTCTTAAGAATGCAGGGCTTTCTGATATCGATTCGTTTTACCGGCCAAGACAATTTGTTTTAGTCTATAAAAAGAATGATCCCTCATTTGTACCCAGACAAATATTCACTGCAGGAACTTATGATAATATCACATTGTCAGTAGACTGTATGGTTCCGGATACCCTGGGGCGTATTGTATCCCCGCAATTTGGTCCGGCAAAAGCATGGAAGCAATTGAACTGGAGTGGACGTG
>JANLYU010000173.1:0-11521 GCA_031365785.1 Flavisolibacter sp.
CCGGTCTTTCTGGTCGTCAACAAAGTTGATAATAATCAACGTTTACTGGAGTCTGCAGAGTTTTACAGCATGGGATTTGAAAAAATATTTTTTATTTCTTCAATCAGTGGTAGCGGAACCGGGGAAGTGCTGGATGATGTGACAGAATTGATCCAGGAAGATTTTGAAATTGAGGATGAGGGCGTTCCTAAATTCGCTATCGTAGGTCAGCCCAATGTAGGAAAATCCTCCCTGCTGAATGCCCTCATTGGAGAGGAGCGGACTATTGTTAGCGATATAGCCGGTACTACAAGGGATACCATCCATACCCGCTATAAATTATTCCAGAAAGATTTCGTTCTCATTGATACGGCAGGAATCCGTAAAAAGGCCAAGGTGCATGAAGACCTGGAATTCTATTCTGTAATAAGAGCCATCAAGGCCATGGACGAAGCTGATGTATGTCTTATCATGCTCGATGCTGAAAAGGGTATCACGGCCCAGGACCTTAGTATTTACAGCCTTGCCGCACGAAAAGGTAAGGGAATAGTAATGCTGGTGAACAAGTGGGACCTGCATGAAAAAACAACTAATACGGCGAAGGAATATGAAACCGCATTACAACAAAAGATGGCACCTTTCAACGATGTACCTATCATTTTTATTTCCGTAAAGGATAAAACAAGAATTTTCAAGGCCATAGAAGAAGGGCTTGAAGTGTATGAAAATCGAAAACGAAAGGTCACTACAGCGCAATTGAATGAGGTGTTGCTGAAAGCTATCGCTGCTTATCATCCCCCTGTGATCCGAGGCAATTCTGTAAAGATTAAATACATTACCCAGCTACCAACTGTGGTTCCTTCATTTGCTTTTTTTTGTAATTACCCAGATGAAATCAAGACTCCCTATAAAAATTACCTTGAAAATAAACTGCGTGAAAATTTTAATTTCAAAGGTGTTCCCGTCAGAATTTTTTTCAGGAAAAAATAAACTCCAAGTGATAGAGGTTTTAAAATTTGGAGAAATCACGGCAGCCTATAACTTTGCTGGCATTACTTAACAAAACTAACACTACATGAAAATTTTTTTAGTCATTTTTACCCTTGCCGGAATTCTGTCGGCCTGCAATAACAGCAGTGATGGTTCTACGTCCAAGGATTCAGCTAACATGATGTCTGCTGATTCCAGCTCTATGAACACGATGAACACAGGTGATACTTCAAATATGATGATGGGTGATTCCGCCCATATGATGAGTGATACTTCCGTTAAAAAATAAAGTTTTCAACCCTCTGAAAAGAGGGTTTTTCATAACTGGAATGTTTTTCGGATCCTTTCGACCGAAGCAGTTAATTGCATCAATTCTTCTTTTTGCTTTGTAATGAAAACATTATCCTCCAGTTTCCCCATTACAGTTTCCATTTCCTGTTCATTGTTGTAGACCATTTTTCGAAATGTATTCTGGTAATCTTTGGACCGGGAGTCGAAAATGTTTTTGACCATCCATTCCTTGGTATCCTTCGCTTCCTGTAAAAATTGATTAAAGATGTGAGGGGTCAGGTCCGCAGCCACCATCATTTTGATTTCCAATAAGGACGCAAAGGCATGCTGGCACTTTTGTTCGGGATACAATTTTCCCTGTTGCTGGTAAAATTCATGGACCTCATCCCATCCTTTTATCGTGTGGTTCCTGATGTGATCTAATAAGGTATCCAGCGATTCCTGGGTTAGAAGCTGTCCACCAATATTTGTCCATTGTAGCCGCCTGGGATGTGCAGGTAATGCCTGCAACAGACCATCCAGTGATGAGATATGGTGCGTTTCTATAAACAGCAACAGTTGTTCCATTCCATAGAACACCACCACTTTTTTATAAATGTGAAAGGCTTCTCTTACTTTTAGAAGCACTACTTTCCTGGAGCTGTTTTCAAAACCAGTAGCATTGATTTTTATGGATTCGAAATCTGTAGAATGATTCTCCAGTAAGATCGCTCCTGCCTGCAGCAACACAATTTCCGGTACTTCTTCACCAGGGCTGGAAGTATGTGCCAATGCCGTAAATTTTTGCAAAAGAGAGAGCGCAGTAAAAATCTCATTGATACTGTCGGGACCTAGAAACGCATATTCAATAGCCTGTATTTTTTTAGTACGTTTGTCTCTTTCCACATATTTGTTGGCATTTCTGGACAGCGCGTACAGGTTGTACATCAACCAATAGGCAGGCATTACATTCAACTGGTGATTTGCCTCATCATTACTTACTAAACTAAAAGGAAGTGGAATATCAAGTTCATACACATAATCTCCTTTAGCCAGCAAGGTAAATGTGGCGAATCTTGAATTATGCTTTAGGCTCACGCAAAGGCCTGGCCAGAAACCGCGCCCGGTGATGAACTCTCCATCAGCAGCCCGGCTGTTATGGTTGGAACCAATGGTAACCCCGGCTGCAATATTGCTTTGTCCCATCACCAGCGCAGCACATAGAAAAGAATTATTATGATGTTGTTCATGTCCGGGAAAGATCAATGAATTTAAAACCTCGCAACAGGAAATGGTTGAATTATTTCCAAGAAAAGAGTTGATCAGGCGAGCCCCATATTTCAACTGGGAGTGAGAGGCCATCAGGAAACGGACCGCTTTTACGCCGTAAAATATCCTGCAACCAAAACTGATGATGCCATTGACCAGCTCACAACCCTCACCAATTTGAGAAGGAGCCTCAGGAGAAGAATTTAATGTGATGTTTTTCAGTTTATTGGCTCCTTTGATATAGGCATCACTTCCGATCCACACATCTTTGATGATACTGGTATTTTTGATAACGCAGCGGTCGCCGATTTTGCCATAATACCCTCGCTGTTTATCAAATTTTTTTTCGGTAAAATCTTTGAACTGCTGCATCAACACCGCGTCTTCCCTGTATTTAGACCACAGGTACGCATCACCAGGAAGCATGCCATTGAAGGGAACAATCCTGCGACCCGCATTTTCATTGCATACTTCCACCCAGATTCGAACGGATTCATTTTCTCCCTCCTTCAGTATTCCATTTCCAAATTTCGCATGGTCAGTGACATGCAGTTCATGAATATTCAACAGCATGACTTCATTGCCTATGATGTAGTGTGACATATAGTTCACATTGTTGACAATCACATTATCACCAAGGTCACAACTGATGATGGTGCTGTTATACAATCCAACCGGCAGGCAAACATTATGGTATTCCAGTGATATGGTTTCCAGTTTTCCAATCCTCACCAGACCAAAGAAATTACAATTTTTAACCAGGTCAGGATTGAAAGCATCCGATACCAGAACCTGTTTCCAGTTGTCTGAAGCGTTGCCATTCTTTTGAAGGATGGCTATTTCTTTTTCTTTGAGTGCGCGGTAAACAATGCCACTTCTGTTCTGCAGGTCGCGCAGGTGGTATTCATTCTTCCCGTGCAAAAATTTTTCTTCAATGAAATGATAGCCGGTGGAAGAGATGGGCTTTTTTATGATCTGGTTCATGCAGGAAAGATAATATTAGTCCATGGTCCATGGTCCATGGACTATTCATTCCACTGTTACAGATTTAGCAAGGTTACGTGGCTTGTCTACATCACAGCCCTTTTCGATACCGATATAGTACGCTAATAACTGCAACGGGATCACACTGAGTATGGGTGCCAGAATCTCGTCTGCTTCCGGAACGATGATTACATCATCGGCGAGTGAAATACTTTGATCATCTCCTTCATTGATGACTGCGATCACTTTTCCTTTGCGTGCCTTGATCTCCTGCATATTGCTGATCACCTTTTCATGGTAAGAATCCCTTGTCGCTATAAAGGTGACCGGTAATGATTCATCCACAAGTGCAATCGGTCCATGTTTCATTTCAGCTGCCGGGTAACCTTCCGCATGTATATAGGATATTTCTTTGAGCTTCAGGGCACCCTCCAGTGCCACCGGGAAATTGTAACCTCTTCCCAGGTACAAGAAGTCGGAAGCTCCCTGGTATTTGTGTGCAATCTTTTTCAGGTTGTCCTGGTCTTTCAACAATTCAGTGACTTTATCGGGAATGGCATTCAATTCTCTCAGAAGATGAAGGTAGCGTTCCTGACCCAGGGTACCTTTTGCATATCCAATTTTAAGTGCGATCATGGTCAGAACGGCCAATTGGGCGGTGAAGGCTTTTGTGGATGCTACCCCGATCTCAGGGCCGGCATGAGTATAAGCACCTGCATCAGAAATACGGGCAATGGAAGACCCCACAACGTTTACCACACCCAGAATGATGGCACCTTTTGATTTAGCATTTTCTATTGCTACCAGGGTGTCTGCCGTTTCACCGCTTTGAGAAATGGCAATAATAACGTCACCTTTATTGATCACCGGATTTCGATATCGGAACTCCGAGGCATATTCCACCTCCACATTGATTCTGGTAAGTTCCTCAAAAATATATTCAGCCACCAGGCCTGCATGCCAACTGGTTCCGCAAGCCACCATGACGATCCGATTGGCATTGATGATGTGTTCTTCAAATTTCTGGATGCCACTCATCGTAATGGTTCCTGCTTCAGCATCCAGCCTTCCCCTTAAACAATCGTATATGGTCTGAGGTTGTTCAAAAATCTCTTTGAGCATGAAATGTTCATACCCCCCTTTTTCGATCGCGGCGAGTTCCATATCCAGCTTGGTGATATAGGGAGTCTGTCTTTCATTACCCAGGTTTTTGAGAACCAGTTCGTCTTTTTTGATGATGGCGATCTCGTAATCATTCACGTACACCACCTCTTTGGTGTATTCGATGATGGGAGAAGCATCAGACGCCAGAAAATGTTCGCCCTTTCCTATGCCTATCACCAGAGGGCTTCCTTTACGGGCTGCAATCAGCGTATCCGGATCATCCTGATCAAGGAGCACAATGACATATGCGCCGACAATTCTTTTAAGGGCTATTCTTAAGGCTTCCTCCAGTGAACAGTTATTATTCTGCTTGATATCTTCAATGAAATTCAATAGTACTTCCGTATCAGTATCACTTTTGAATGCATATCCTTTGCTTATGAGCTCCTTCTTAACCTGGGTATAATTTTCAATGATCCCATTATGAATCATGGCTAGTTTTCCACTGGCTGAAAGGTGGGGGTGTGCATTACGGTCGCTGGGTTCTCCGTGGGTAGCCCACCTTGTGTGTCCGATGCCAATATGGGCATGAAGGTCTTTGCCCTGAAGTGTTTCTTCCAGATCAGCCACCTTGCCTTTCTTTTTGTATACATTCAAACCTCCGTTCAGCAGTGCGATTCCGGCACTGTCGTATCCCCGGTATTCCAGTCTTTTTAAACCTTTGAGAATGATGGGGTAGGCTTCCCTCGGACCGATATAAGCAACAATGCCACACATGTTTTTATAGTTATTGGGTGATGTAGTAAGCAACTGTGCCAAACGCCCGTTGCAGTTCATACGTTCAACAGTAAACTTGTAGCCGGTGCACTCTGGCCATTACAAAACTTCTGAACGCATTGCCCCGCGAAAGTCCAGAAAAAGGATGAGACCCCAAAACTTAGCTGAGCTGGCTATAATAATTTACCAGTTAGGATCAGATAAGAAACGGAAAAGTAAATAACAAGTCCCGTAACATCAACCAGGGTAGCCACAAAGGGTGCAGAGCTTACGGCCGGATCAGCACCCAGCCGTTTCAGAATGATGGGTAACATACTTCCGCACAAAGTGCCCCAGAGTACCACCCCTAATAAAGTAACACCTACAGTAATACCGAGTAACATCCAGTGTTCTCCATAGATAGCCGGGCTGATGGAATGCCAGATGAAGATGCGGAAAAAACCTACAATTCCTAGTACGGTACCCAGCATGAGTCCAGAAGAAATTTCCCTTCGCATCACCCTCCACCAATCGCGCAGCGAGATTTCACCAACCGCCATGGCCTGTATGATCAGCGTGGATGCCTGTGACCCGCTATTTCCACCGCTGGAAATAATCAGGGGAATGAACAGCACTAACACCAGGGCCTTTCCTATTTCCCCCTCAAAATATTTCATCACGCTGGCAGTCAGCAATTCACCTAAGAAAAGTACTACCAGCCACCCCACTCTTTTCCTGAACAATCGAAACAAAGGGATTTCCAGATAAGGCATTTCAAGCGCCTGGGTACCACCCATTTTTTGCATGTCTTCGCTGAATTCCTCACTGGCTACCCATAATATATCATCAATCGTCACAATGCCCAGTAACTTATTGCTATTGCTCACCACGGGAAGAGCTACCCTGTTATTCATTTTAAATACTTCGTTGGCTTCCTCCTGGTCTTGGTAGGCATTCAGCGATATGACACGGTCATCCATCAGTTCTTTCACTCTTTTCTCGGGGGACGCAAGAATAAATTCCCTGATTCTAATATCATCGAGCAGTTCACCTTTTTCATTGATAACATATATGACATCTATGGTTTCACTGTTTTTGCCGATGCGACGGATGGTGTCGAGAACCTGCTGAACGGTATTCTTCTCATAAACATAGATATAATCCGGTGTCATCAGCCTGCCTACACTGTTCTCAGGATATCCAAGAAGTGACAGGGTAATCTT
Organism: Flavisolibacter sp.; assembly: GCA_031365785.1. Classification (GTDB taxonomy): domain Bacteria; phylum Bacteroidota; class Bacteroidia; order Chitinophagales; family Chitinophagaceae; genus Flavisolibacter. The sequence continues at coordinate 6,576 of JANLYU010000173.1, forward strand.
TCTTTCTTCATTGTCCAGTAATTTGATCAGCTCTCTAACCACACCGCTGGGCAATTCTTCTAAAAAATCAGTCCGGTCATCTGGAGGTAATTCGTTAAGCAGCCCGGCGGTTTTATCAGGAGGAAGCGTTTGAATGATTTTTTTCTGTGCGGGAAATTCCAGGATTTTGAAAACGCCCACTGCTCTGTGAACAGACATGGCAGCGATCATCTTGCTATCATATTCAGGCATTTCATAGATCAACTCAGCCATATCACTGATATTTTGCTGATCTACAAATTCATGCAGTTGCTCCTCGTCGCCTGACGCTAGGATTTCTTCCAATTGTTCCTGCAGATTTTCCAATGACATCATTCAAATTTACGTCCTGTAGGTGTGTGGTTTGCAAATACTAAGATAATTTGCAGAAACTTTCCTGTGCAATCATTGAATTTTATTTTTGAATCCATCTTGGTGAAGAATACCAGTACGATGGGCCGCGGTATTTTTACCAGGTCGGACCTGAAGAAAGGAACCCTTGTGGAAACAGCTCCTGTTATTGTGATGGATAAAAAAGACCGGTACTTTCTTGACCAGAGCCTGCTACACGATTACATTTTTGAATGGGGTCCTCAAAGTGAAGGATGTTGTATGGCGCTGGGCTACATTTCCCTTTATAATCATTCCTACTTGTCTAACTGCGAATATGAAATGAATTTTAAGGATGAAACCATCACCATCAGGACCGTGAAGAAAATCAGCGCAGGCGAAGAGTTACTGATCAATTATAATGGTGACTGGAACAGCCAGAAAAAGGTTTGGTTCGATGCGGGTAAATAGAAATCAAATATCAATTATGGGAATAATATTTGTCCCCTGACCTCGCCCCCGGGAAAATTAACTGTATGAATATCTATATAATATTTACTGGACAAAAGGTCAGCTTCCTTCACCACAATTCCGTCTACAAAAAGAGTGCTTGAAAACGCACCGCTGGTTGCGGTGGAATATCCCGAAGCGGTCTGGATGATTCCATTGGTAAAAGTGCCGAGGGGGGGAGGAAGGGCTACAAACCCTCTGTCTGCAAGACCATGGATATGAATGGAAGTCACTGCACTGCTCAACCCGCTCCAGGTAAGCTTGTAAGTATACAATTTTGCTTTGCGGTCATAAGTACCTTCTATTCTACCACTGGCAGTTGAAGTATTGGAGGGTATCTGTTGGGTACCTGAAAGAAAAAAATCATAATTGGAAGTATACCTTGATCTATCGGGAACCAAATTAGTGGCATCATCTTTTTGGCAGGCAGAAAAACAACATACAGAAAGCACAGTTATCAAGACAGTTAGTTTCAAACGGTTCATGGTTGTTTGTTTGAGTAAAAATAGCAGTTTTTAGTACTGTAAAGCTTCTTATTTCAAGAGATTTTTTATTTCGTTCAGCTTCAGCAAAGCCTCTACGGGTGTCAACCTGTTGATGTCGAAACCATCCAGCATTTTCCGGATATTTTCAAAGGTTTCACTGTGTGCATCAAAGATATTGAGCTGCATTTTAGGAGCTGAAAGGTTTTTGATGTTTCCTGCCAGTCCGGCATCCACTTGTTTTTCTTCCAGTTGCTGAAGGATTTCTTTTGCTCTGTTGATCAAATCAGGTGGCATCCCTGCCATCCGCGCCACATGGATTCCAAAACTATGGGTACTTCCACCTTGCGCCAGTTTTCTCATGAAAATGATTTTATTACCGATTTCTTTATTGGTAATATGATAATTTTTTACCCTGTTGCATTTGTTTTCAAGTTCATTGAGCTCATGATAGTGAGTAGCAAAAAAAGTTTTAGGCTGGTAGGGTGACTGGTGTAAATATTCCGCAATGCTCCAGGCGATTGATATCCCGTCGTAAGTAGATGTTCCACGACCTATTTCATCCAATAAAATCAGGGATTTTCCGCTCATATTATTGATAATGGAAGCCGTTTCATTCATTTCAACCATAAAAGTGGATTCCCCTGCGCTCAGGTTGTCTGAAGCGCCTACGCGGGTAAACACTTTGTCAGTCAAAGGGACCAGGGCTTCATCTGCAGGAATAAAACTCCCCATATGAGCCATTAAAGTGATGAGGCCTGTTTGCCGGAGCAAGGCAGATTTGCCGCTCATGTTAGGACCAGTGAGGATGATGATCTGCTGTTCTGTTTTATTGAGGATGACATCATTTCCCACATAAGCTTCCGAAGGCGAAAGGGTACGCTCAATGACGGGATGCCTTCCATTTTTAATGTGCAGTTCATCTCCCTCATGCAGTGTTGGCTTCTTGTAATGATATAGCATTGCGTTGCCTGAAAAAGCAGCCAGGCAATCCAGGGTCGCTACAATCTGCGCATTAGTTTGTATGCAGGATAAAAAATCAAATACCTCATGAATGAGCTGATCAAAGAGTTGCCCTTCGAGTTCAAATATTTTTTCTTCTGCACCGATAATTTTTTCTTCATATTCTTTTAATTCAGGTGTGATGTATCTTTCTGCATTTGCCAGTGTTTGCTTCCGCATCCAGGATGGGGGAACCTTGTGCTTGTGTACATGGGTCACTTCCAGGTAATATCCAAAAATGGAATTATATCCGATCTTGAGAGAAGAGATGCCTGTGTTTTCTGATTCCTTCTGCTGCAACTGAACCAGGTATTCCTTACCATGATGGGCGATGTGGCGGAGTTCATCCAGGTCTGCATGTACGCCTTTATTGATGAAACCCCCTTTGATAGCAAGTGCGGGAGGATTTTCGATGATCTGTTGTACAATTTTATCTGCAATATATTGACAAGGATGTATGGCATCTGCCAGCCGTTGCAGGTAAGGTTGTCCTGCTTTTTGACATAGATCTTTGATGATACCTGTTTGCCTGAGTGCCCTTGCCAGTTGAAGCAGTTCTCTTGGATTGATTTTTTTGAGCGGGATCTTTGACACCAGCCTTTCCATGTCGCCACAATGCCGGAGCGCATGCAACAATTGGTTTCTAAGTTCAATATTCAGAATCAGGTAAGCCACAAGTTCAAGCCGTTCATTGATCTTTGTAAGGTCATTTAAAGGGAAAACGATCCATCTTTTCATCAGTCGTGCGCCCATCGGGGTGCAGGTGGTATCCATGATGCTAAGAAGGGTCTTGCCATTTTCTGCCGGACTTGTTAGCAATTCGAGGTTGCGAATGGTAAACCTGTCCATCCATAAATAATCATTCTGTTCAAGGTGCTGGATGGAATTAATGTGTTGCAGGTTGGGGTGTTCGGTATCTTTCAGGTAATGCAGGATAGCGCCTGCAGCGATCAAACCAATGGACAATTCTTCCACCCCAAATCCTTTGAGTGAATGAGTATCAAAATGCCGGAGTAAAATGTCTTCCGCGTACTGCTGCTGAAAGATCCATTCATCCAATGAATATGTATAGAACCGGGGTCCGAATTCCTCTTTAAATTTTTTTTGATGGTGCCGCTGGAAGATGACTTCGGCTGGTTTAAAACCGCTTAATAATTTATCGGCATATTCCCTGTCCCCTTCGGCTGCAAAGAATTCACCTGTGGAAATGTCCATGAAGGCGAGGCCGTAGCGTTCTCCAGAAAAATGAACAGCGGCCAGAAAATTATTAGATCCCAAATCGAGCAGTTTGTCGTTGGTGGTGGTTCCAGGTGTCACCATTTCCGTCACTCCGCGTTTTACAATTCCCTTCGCTTCTTTTGGATCTTCCAGCTGATCGCAGATGGCCACACGGTAACCAGCTTTCACCAACTTGTGCAGATAGGTATCCAACGCATGATATGGAAATCCTGCCAGTTCATTCTCTGAGGCACTTCCATTATTTCTTTTTGTTAGGGTAATACCCAGCACCTGTGCAGCAATGATCGCATCCTGTCCGAAAGTTTCATAAAAATCACCCACTCTGAAAAGCAATATGGCATCAGGGTATTTGGCTTTGATGTTGCGGTGTTGCACCATCAAGGGTGTTTCTGACAGGGTCTTTTGCTTATTCATGGTGATGCAGCAAAAATAGGCGGAGCACCCCAAACCCCTGTGGGTAATAACCCTTTTTTATCCACTATTTTACTACCCATTACTTTTGTTGAAAATGAAGTGATGCGCAAGCTTTCCATGGAAGAACTGAACCGCAAATCCGTGGAGGATTTTAAAAAATCTGATAAGATGCCCATCCGCGTGGTGTTGGAAAATATAAGGAGTGCTTATAATGTCGGTAGTGTATTCCGTTCTGCAGACGCTTTTTTGGTAGAAGGAATACTCCTGTGCGGGTATACGGCCTTTCCTCCACACAAGGAAATTAAAAAAACAGCATTGGGTGCTGATGATTCAGTGAATTGGAAACATTTTAAAAAAACGGATGAAGCACTTGCCTACCTGAAAGAAAATAATTATTTGATCTATGCCATTGAGCAAGCTGAAAAAAGCAAAGGGCTCCATCAATTTAATTGGAATGGTAGCAAGCTGGCCATAGTTTTTGGCAATGAAGTGACGGGGGTGGAACAGGAAACCCTGCTACAATGCCATGGTTGTATAGAAATTCCGCAATTGGGGATGAAGCATTCTTTAAATGTTTCCGTCGCTGCAGGAGTAGTGTTATGGGAGCTGGTGAGAGGTAGGATGGGTTGAGGGTTAAATAATACTACATAACGAATAGAAGTGCATGCCGGATATCAGGCATCGAATTATAATCTGCTAAACGTTAGTAATTCGAATTGTCATCCCGACGTAGGAGGGATCTGATTCACAGCGCATCAGATTCCTCGTGCCTCGGAATGACAAGTATTCTTATCCAAAAAGATCCAAGAAAATTCACCTGAAGTAAGTTGGAAACTGATCGCAGTAAACTCTGGTCTATCCCAATTGAGTATCTTGCGGCGCCATGAATCAAATCAAAAATTACCTCTCCCTTATAAAATTTTCCCATACCATTTTTGCTATGCCCTTTGC